>DAISWV010000001.1:0-22084 GCA_036826195.1 Peptococcaceae bacterium
TGGCATTGGCAAATGTTTCGCTTACTTTCTGTTTCTGCCCCATGGCCAGCGCTTCCGAAATATTTGGAACCAGACTGGCCGCCACCGCAGTGGTAATCATAAACGGCAGATTGATAATCGGCTGTACGCAGTTCCCCAGATAGTTAAATTCCACCATTGCTGTATCAATTGACATTCCACCTGCCTGCAGGCGAGCCAGCACCAATACGGAATCGATTGTCTGCATGACCGGCAGCACCAGACTCCCTATTGCAATCGGTACAGCCAGCGCCACGACTTTCTGCAGCACCTGGCTGTTGCTGATGGATTCTTTTAAATCATCCATTTTAGATGCCATATCGGCATCCGCTTTCTGTTTTTTGCGGTATCGCGCATATATGCTAAGCATTAACAGCAGCGCTGCACCGCTTCCCACTGCCGCTCCGGCAGTGGCGCCAGCTGCTGTGATTTCATCACCGTACGGCATCAATAAAAACAAGGCAGCAAAAATAACCCCAACACGCACAAACTGCTCTGTAATCTGAGACAGCGCCGTTGGCACCATCTGCTGCATCCCCTGAAAATAGCCGCGGAATACAGCTTGAATGCAGGTAAACAGCATAGCTGGTGTAATTGCACGAATACTGAGAGCCGCACCCGGCACCTCCCATACATTCGTCGCAATCCAGTCAGCGCTGATAAACAGTGCCACCGAAACGATTATCCCTACAGAAGCTAAAAGCAGCAGCGACAATTTCAAAATGCGCAAACTCATGCCTGATTTGCCCTGTTCCTCGTACTCAGCTACCAGTTTGGAAAGAGCCAGCGGAATTCCTGCTGTGGATAGCGCCAGCAAAAGATTATAAATTGGATATACCAGTGCATAAATGGCACCACACTCATCCGATGCCAGCCGTGCAAACGGAATACGATACAATGCTCCCAGACACTTGGCCAGAATCCCGGCTATACTCAGCACCAGAGCACCTTTTACAAAAGATTTTCCAGACACAACATTTCGCTCCTCTGTTAACAGCACCAGTACAGCGCTGCAGATTTTTTACCCTCACGGCCAGACCGTAATCTGACTGTTTTTACTTATGTAATCTTAGCGTAAATGCATACCAAAAGCAACACTTTCTTATTTTACATCGTTTTTGCTTTAACACTTGTTTTGCTGTATATTTATGCAATATTATTCTGGTGTTCGCTTGTATCCTGCATATAGAAATGCTATACTTTTCTACAGAATATTGCATCCTGAACTACTGAATTATAGAGTCGGTCTTTAACTTAGTAAAAGGATGAACTAACACCTATCTATTATATTAATAACTCCAATTTATACTTCAGATAATTATATTTACACAATTTCTGATATTTGGTATGATATAAGTAGATTTTCTAAAATCGAAAGGAGATATTATTATGAGAAAACACAAAAAATTAGTTGCTGTTGTGACCGCTCTGATGATGCTGGCTCTGTGCTTAACAGGCTGCGGCGGTGGCGGCGCAGAAGAAGGCGGCGATGCTGTTGCTGAAACAAGAGTAATCTTCGCTTCCGGCGGTACTTCCGGTACCTATTATCCAGTTGCAAGTGCAATCGCTCAGGTATGGGGCGGTGCTGTTGAAGGTTTAACTGTTGACGTACAGGCTACTGGCGCTTCCGCAGAAAACCTGAACCTGGTAAACAATGGCGATGCTGAAATCGCTATCGTTCAGAACGACGTTATGTACTACGCTAACACAGCTACCGAAGGTTTCTCCGAAGCTGCTCCAAACGAAGGCTTCCTGACACTGGGTACTGTATATCCAGAAGTTTGCCAGCTGGTTGTTGCTGGTGACTCCGGTATCGAAACTGTTGCTGACTTAAAAGGCAAAGCTGTTTCCATCGGCGCTATGGGTAGTGGTGTAGAATCCAACGCAAAACAGATTCTGCAGGCTGCTGGTCTGACTGTAGAAGACATTCAGGCTCAGAACCTGGACTTCGCTGAATCCGCAAACGCTATTAAAGACGGTGCTATCGCTGCTGCATTCGTAACTGCTGGTACTCCAACCACAGCTGTTACTGAACTGGCTACTACTAACGATATCGTAGTTCTGTCCTTAGGCGAAGATGTAATCAACACTCTGTGCGAAACCTACAGCTTCTACACACCATACACCATCCCAGCTGATGTTTACAATGCAGCTGCTGATACACAGACTGTTGCTGTAAAAGCTACTATCATCGTAAAAGCTGATCTGGACGAAGAACTGGTTTACAACTTGACAAAAGGCCTGTTCGAAAATCTGGATGCTGTAGCAGAAGCTCATGCAAAAGGTGCTGAAATGAGTCTGGAAGGCGCTGTTGAAGGTGTATCCGTACCATTACACCCAGGTGCTGCTAAATACTTTGAAGAACAGGGTTTAACTGTTTAATAACGGTTATCTGCTCTTCTGCTGAACACAGTTAGATGAACATAAAAGTTTCAAAATTAAATGCCGCAGCCACATTTTTTGTGGTTGCGGTTATTTTAACAATGTCCATAATCTCCTGTAAGCCTTTATTTACAGACCCGGTACAGTATCTGATTATGGCCAATGCATACACTGACGAAGTATATTTTCAGGAACCTCTGGAGGCAGACGGTGTGTTTTCTGTTTCCTACACCCATTCGGTGAACAAAACCAATGTAGAGGAATATTATCGGCTGGAAGATGGGGATTTATACCTGTTTAAAGCCCGCTACCGTTCCTTTGGCGCCGGTGTGGCTACCGAAATTGCCCCTGGGCAGACACTCCGCTACGAAGACGGTTATATGATTATTGAAAATATGCATTACAAACTGCCATCTCTTATCTATAAAGTTGGCACTGTCAGTGATCCGCTGATACATATTGGGCAGCAGACATGGCACATGAAGGAATTAGCGCCTTCGCTCACCAGTGTCCGGTTTACTGTACAAACAAATCATATATAAACTGTCTACTGCAGTATTTTAAAATTTTCAGAAAGGGGTTTTCTTAATGAAAAAAAGCAACGAAACAAATGCTTTCAGCGATGAAACACTCGAGCAGAATGTTGTTGCTGATGAAAAAATTTCGGCTGAAGAAGTTAATGAAATTATGGCCAAATATGACCGTGAATCGGCTGTTCGTATTTTTTCCGGCAATAAAGCTCTGCTGGTAAAACTGATGCTGGTAGCGTTTACTGTTTTCGCTGTAGCGATTAATACTGTGGTTCATCTGAATGCACAGGTTCATCGTACAACCTTTATTGCACTTGTATTATTCCTGGCATATCTTCTGTATCCGGCAAAAAAAAATGCGCCAAAAAACACAAACAAGGTTCCAATCTACGATATCATTCTGGCGTTTGTCAGTGCAGGCTCGTTCCTCTATATGGGTATCAACTATGAACAGCTGGTAGCCCAGGCAGGGAATTATACCCAGATTGACATTGCAGTCGCTATGGTTGCTATTGTATTACTGTTTGAGGCCTGCCGTCGTGTTGTAGGGGTGCCGATTCTGGTTGTAGTAGGCTGTTTTATCGCCTATGCATATTTCGGCAACATGATTCCTGGCACCTTCGGCCATCGAGGTTTTACCATTCAGCGTATCGCAACCCATCTGTACTTTACCACAGAAGGGATTATCGGGACTCCACTGGCCGTATGTTCCACCTTTATCTTCCTGTTTATTCTGTTCGGTGCATTCCTGGAGCGTACCGGGGTTGGCCAGTTCTTTATTGATATCGCCAACAGTATCGCCGGGAAGGCAACTGGCGGCCCTGCAAAAGTAGCTGTTATCTCCAGTGCCCTGCAGGGTATGATTACCGGCAGCTCGGTAGCAAACACCGTAGGTTCCGGGAGTTTTACCATTCCTATGATGAAACGTATGGGGTATCGTCCAGAGTTCGCAGCTGCAGTAGAAGCAGCGGCTTCCACCGGGGGGCAGATTATGCCGCCTATCATGGGTGCTGCAGCATTCCTGATGGCCGAAATGACCGGGATTCCTTACTCCAATATCGTAATTGCAGCAATTGTTCCTGCATTTCTGTATTTCTCCGGTATCATGATTATGGTTCACCTGGAAGCGAAACGCTACGGCTTAAAAGGTCTTCCACCGGAAGAAATTCCAAACTTCTTTAAATTAATGTTCAGCTACTGGTATCTGCTGCTGCCGCTGATTGTACTGGTTACCATGATGATGACCGGCTATACTCCGGCTCGTTCTGCTCTGGTAGCAATTGTAGTAGCAATCGTAGTTAGCATGTTCCGTAAAGAAACCCGTATGAGCCCACAGACCTTCCTGGATGCACTGGAAGGCGGCGCTCGCAATATCATCGGTGTAGCAATTGCATGTTCTGTTGCCGGCTGTATCGTTGGTATCGTAACCTTAACAGGTATTGGTTTAAAACTGGCCGGCGGTCTGTTATCCTTAAGCGGCGGTAATGTTCTTCTGGCTCTGTTCTTCACCATGATTGCATCCATTGTACTGGGTATGGGGGTTCCAACTACAGCAAACTATGTAATTATGGCAACCATCACAGCACCGGTTGTATTAAAACTGGGCATTGATTTACTGCCTGCCCATATGTTCGTATTCTACTTCGGTATCGTAGCCGATATCACACCTCCGGTTGCACTGGCAGCTTACGCTGGTTCTGCGATTGCACGAAGCAACCCTCTGAAAACCGGGGTTCAGGCAACCAAGCTGGCTATTGCAGCATTCCTGATTCCATATGTATTCGCACTGAATCCATCCCTGTTGCTGTTAGGTTCTACTCCAATTCAGGTTGTTTCTGTTACCATCACCGCATTTATCGGAATGTTTGGTGTTGCTTCAGCAGTTGAAGGCTATCTGTTCGCCAATATGAACCCGATTGTAAGAATTATTGCTCTGGCTGGTGGGCTGCTGTTAATCATCCCTGGCGCGGCAACTGACATTATCGGCGTTGTTCTGGTACTGCTTGTACTGGCATTCCAGAAAGCTCGCAGCAAAAAAGCCAACAGCGCAAGCAGCTGCGGCAACTGCAACGTATAATATAAAACATCAAAATCAAAACCAGATTAATTGTTTACACGGTTGATCTGGTTTTTTTGTATGTTTGTTTCCTTCTGAAATATTCTAAATTAATATGATGAATGTCTCGCGTCCTGTTTTATTCGTTTTTTTGCAAATTTTTTACCCAATCAGAAAAAATATTGTTTTTACGCATTGCATAGTAATTTATTTAGCGATATAATAATTAAATTACAAACCGAAAAATATAGTAGTAAAGGAGTTTTGACCGTGGCTTATTATTTTAACGAACCATCTCACACTTTCGGCGAATACCTGTTAGTACCAGGCTATTCTTCTGCTGAATGTATTCCTGCGCATGTTTCTCTGAAAACACCTCTGGTAAAATACAAAAAAGGGGAAGAACCTGCAATTTCCATGAACATCCCTATGGTATCTGCAATCATGCAGTCCGTATCCGATGACCGCATGGCAATCGCACTGGCAAAAGAAGGCGGTGTATCCTTCATTTATGGCTCCCAGTCCATCGAAAGCGAAGCTGCAATGGTTAGCCGTGTAAAAAATCATAAATCCGGCTTTGTTGTAAGCGATTCCAACATCAAACCAGACGATACTCTGGCTGATGTAATTGCTCTGAAAGAAAAGAACGGGCACTCCACCATGGCTGTAACTGCTGACGGTACCAGCAACGGAAAATTATTGGGTATCGTAACCAGCCGTGATTACCGTGTTAGCCGTATGTCTATGGACACAAAAGTAGAAGAGTTCATGACTCCATTTGAACGTTTAATCTGCGGCAACGAAAACACAACCTTAAAAGAAGCAAACGATATCATCTGGGACAACAAACTGAACTCTCTGCCAGTGGTAGATAAAGATCAGAACCTGATGTATCTGGTATTCCGTAAAGACTACGAATCCCGCAAAGAAAATCCGCTGGAACTGCTGGATGAAAATAAAAGCTATATCGTAGGTGCCGGTATCAATACCCGTGACTACGAAGAACGTATCCCTGCTCTGGTAGAAGCTGGTGCAGACGTATTATGTATTGACTCTTCCGAAGGTTTCTCCGAATGGCAGAGCCGCACCATTAAATGGGTTCGCGAAAAATATGGCGATACCGTAAAAATCGGTGCTGGTAACGTTGTAGACCGTGAAGGCTTCCGCTTCCTGGCTGAGGCAGGTGCTGACTTCATTAAAGTTGGTATCGGCGGCGGTTCTATCTGTATCACTCGTGAAACAAAAGGTATCGGCCGCGGCCAGGCTACTGCAGTTATCGAAGTAGCAAAAGCTCGTGACGAATACTTCGAAGAAACCGGTATGTACATTCCAATCTGCTCTGACGGCGGTATTGTACATGACTACCACATCACCTTAGCTCTGGCTATGGGTTCTGACTTTGTAATGCTGGGCCGTTACTTCTCCCGTTTCGAAGAAAGCCCAACCAACAAAGTTATCATCAACGGCAACTACATGAAAGAATACTGGGGTGAAGGTTCCAACCGTGCCCGCAACTGGCAGCGTTATGACCTGGGCGGCGCAGGCAAACTGTCCTTCGAAGAAGGCGTTGACTCCTATGTTCCATACGCAGGCAGCCTGAAAGACAACGTTGGTGTAACACTGGCAAAAGTACGCTCCACCATGTGTAACTGCGGTGCATTAACCATTCCGGAACTGCAGGAAAAAGCACGTTTAACTCTGGTTTCCGCAACTAGTATCGTAGAAGGCGGTTCCCATGACGTTGTTGTAAAAAACAATAACATGACTGAATAGTCTTTTCTATCTGTAATATCTGCCCTCTCGGCTTAATGGTCGGGAGGGTATTTTCTATCCTCCACAGAAACAAACAACAGAAATGGAGTGATTTTATGACAACTGACGTTTTTCTAGGGCCAGACGGCGCAGGCGTAAGCAATCTGGTAATAGCAGAATTTCAGATTCTGGACTGGATTGCCACACTGCATAACGGATTTCTGGATGCCATCCTGCCTGTCATTTCTTCGTTCGGCGATAAAGGCATCGGCTGGATTATCCTCTCGGTTATTCTGCTTTTTATTCCCCGTTATCGCAAAGCCGGGCTCGCTATGGCACTGGCGCTGATATTCTGCCTGTTAATCGGCAATATCACATTAAAGCCGCTGATTGCACGGCCGCGGCCATACAGCTATTTTCCAGAAATGCAGCTTCTGATTCCGCCGCTTGCTGATTTTTCATTCCCATCAGGCCATACCTTTGCTTCGTTTGCATCGGCAACGGCATTGTATCTGTATCATCACAAAGAAGGACTTGCCGCCTATCTTCTGGCAGCTCTTATTGCGTTTTCGCGCATGTACTTTTATGTGCATTTCCCGACCGATATCCTGGCCGGTATTATTCTGGGGATTGCCAGCGGCTTTACCGCCTGCAGGCTCATAAACTGGTATCAGCACCGCTATCAGCCTCAATGGCTTAAATTGCGGTAACTATAGTACGACATAATTTATTTTCAGCATGGAAAGAAGGTTCTATTTATGAACGGATTAAAAAAATCTCTGGCACTGGGCTATATTCTTGCTATCAGCGGAGGAATTTTCTGGGCAGTGGGCGGTGCCTGCGGCCAGTATCTGTTTCAGCACAACCATATGACATCTAACTGGTTAGTACCAGTACGCTTAACCATATCCGGTATTCTGCTTCTACTTTTTGCACTGCTTCGCGGAGAAAATCTGCTGTCTGTGTGGAAAACAAAACAGGATATTTTCGACATTCTTCTTTTCGGCCTGCTGGGCTCTGCTCTCTGCCAGTACGGCTATTACACATCGATTCAATACTCCAATGTAGCTCTGGCTACTGTGCTGGCCTATATGTCACCAGCAATGATTCTCGTTTACACGGTCATAAAAGAACAACGTCTGCCAAAACTCTATGAAGCAGTCTGTGTACTGCTGGTTGTGGCCGGTGCATTCGTCTGTACAACCCATCTGAACCCCGGATCACTGGCAGTAACACCTGAGGCCTTATTCTGGGGCCTCATCAGCGCCGCGTCTTTTGTTGTATATACCATGCAGCCGAGAAGACTTTTGCAGAAATTCGACCTGGTTATGATTATCGGCTGGGGCATGGTAATCGGCGGTATTACATTAATTCTGCTGTTTCGTCCGTGGACGATCCATGTAACTGTAAACTCCACATTGTTTCTTAATATGGCAGTTGTCATTCTTTTTGGCACCGTATTCTCTTTCTGTTTTTATCAGGCGGGCGTCACAATTGTAGGCAGCATTACCGGCAGTATTTTATCTTCTGTTGAGCCAGTGGCTTCTATGATAATCTCGGTACTGTTTCTGCAGGTTCCATTAACCCTGCTGGATTTTGCCGGTTTTATTCTTATTCTTGCCAGTATTCCAATCATCGCTCTAGGTGATAAAAAACAGCAGAAAAAACCAATGGACCATGCATAATCACATGGTCCATTCTTTTTGGCAGTTTTCTGTTTTATTGCAATGCGCCTTCTAAACGCAGCAGCGTTTCTTTTATATCAAGGCCTCCGGCATAACCAGTCAGCCTCCCATCTGCTCCAATCACCCGGTGGCATGGAATCATAATAGCAATGGGATTACGATGATTGGCTCCGCCAACTGCGCGACTAGCATTTGGATTTCCAATCGCCTCTGCAATCTGTCCATAGGTACTGGTTTTCCCATACGGGATGTTCTCCAGCTCCCTCCACACCCTTTTCTGAAACTCTGTACCTTTCGGTGCAAGAGGGAGCGAAAAGGCCGCGCGGAGTCCTGCAAAATATTCCTCCAGCTGACGTTTTGCTTCTAACAACAGCGGTGTATCCTGCTTCATGAAACCCTCCGGAACCGGCTCCGGCTCTCGCAGAATTTTCAGTTCTGTAACAGTATTCTCCTCTTCTATAACACGCAGTGTCCAGCCAGTTAACACCGTCATATCCAGATAATTGCCCATGTGCATCCCCCTCGTTTCATGCTTTTCCGTTTTCTCATGCTTTACTTTTTATTATATCGGCTTATCTTTTGTCTGCAATAGAAAAAATTGCCCTTTTCTTTTGCCGTTTTCTTGTTTTTTTCTATATTTCGAGTAAAATAAAACTGGTAAAGCTTTTTTTGATTATTCCACCTTCAGGAGGTTTTTATATGGATTACGGATTTGTAAAAGTAGCATCTGCTACTCCGGAAATTAAAGTAGCGGATTGTACCTATAACACCGAATCGGTTTTAAAATTATGGCTGCAGGCCGAAGAACAGGGCTGTCAGCTGGTGGTTTTTCCAGAACTTGTTTTAACCGGCGCAACCTGCGGTGATTTATTCACACATCCGGTTCTGTTAAACGGATGTTTAAACGGTCTTAAAAAGCTCATTGATGCCAGCAGCGATTTACAGGCAGCGGCCGTAGTAGGTATGCCGTTTATGCAGCACGGCAAAGTATTTAACTGTGCTGTTGTGATTCAGCAGGGCGAAGTATTAGGCGTTGTACCAAAAACCGTACTTTCTGTTTCTGACCGCAGAGTATTTGCAGCACCATCCGATACTGTTATGAAATATTGTGATGCCCTGGAATCCATTTATTCTGATGTCGTACCGTTTGGCACAAAACAGATTTTTATTTCCAACTCCCAGAAGGCATTCTCTTTTGCAGTCGAACTGGGTGAAGATTTATATGCACCAGTACAGCCATCCACCGGTCATGCTATGGCAGGGGCGTCCATTATTGTGAATCTGTCTGCCGGCAATGAATTAATCGGCAGTGCCGAATATCGCCGCCAGATGGTAAGCGCTCAGTCGGGCCGTTTGCTGTGCGGCTATGTATATGCAAATGCCGGATACGGCGAATCAACCACAGATCTGGTTTTCGCAGGGCATAACCTGATTGCAGAAAACGGCACCATTTTAGCCGAGAGCAGACTGTTTGACAATGGGCTTATCATTTCTGAAATCGACGTAGAAAAACTGGAACAGGAACGCCGCAAGCAGAATTTCTTCCCGCAGCAGATTCGCGAAGGCAGCGGCTATTATCACATCTACTTTGAACAGAACTGCAAAGTGGCACCGCTTACCCGTGCCATTGACCCGATGCCGTTTATTCCGGCAGATGCAGACAAACGTGCCGAACGCTGTGAGCTGATTTTATCGATTCAGGCGCAGGGCTTAAAAAAACGTCTGGTACATTCCTGGGCAAAATCGGCGGTCATCGGTATTTCCGGCGGTTTAGACTCCACACTGGCTCTGCTGGTTGCAGCACGTGCTATGGATTTATTAAACCGTCCTAGAACAGATATCGTTGCAGTTACCATGCCTTGCTTCGGCACTACAAGCCGTACCCGTTCCAATGCGGAATTACTGTGTCAGGAATTAGGCGTTACCTTCCGTACCGTTGATATCGGTAATACCGTGAAAGCACATTTTGCGGATATCGGTCATGATTTTAACGACCACAGCGTTACGTTTGAAAACGGTCAGGCCCGAGAACGCACCCAGGTGCTGATGGATATCGCCAACCAGACAAACGGTCTGGTAATTGGTACCGGCGACTTGTCCGAACTGGCTCTGGGCTGGGCAACCTACAACGGCGACCATATGTCGATGTACGGGGTAAATGGATCTATTCCAAAAACACTGGTACGTCATGTGGTACGTCATGTGGCTGACACCACCGATAATTTTAAATTAAGCGAAACCCTGCTGGATATTCTGGATACTCCGGTATCACCAGAGCTGCTTCCTGCTAAAGACGGGGAAATCGCACAGAAAACCGAGGATTTAGTCGGCCCTTATGAGCTGCATGACTTCTTCCTGTATCATGCTGTGCGCTGGGCATGTCCGCCGAAAAAAATCTATTATCTGGCACAGAAAGCATTTGCCGGTCAGTACGACAACGAAACCATCCTGCACTGGCTGCGCACGTTCTTCCGCCGGTTCTTTAACCAGCAGTTCAAACGCTCCTGTCTGCCGGACGGTCCAAAAGTGGGCAGCGTAGGCTTATCTCCACGCGGTGACTGGAATATGCCGAGCGATGCCATGTCTACTTTATGGCTGGCGGAAATCGATGAATTAAAAGCATAAACCCATGTAAAAAACGAGCTGCCTTAATGACAGCTCGTTTTTTGTTTTACTGTACTTCCTTTAACAAATCCTCAACTGAAATCTCATACAGTTTTGCCAGAGCTAATAAGTTAGAAGTACTCGGGTCAGATGTACCGTTCTCCCATTTGGATACGGCCTGACGACTCACTCCAAGTCGTTCTGCTACAAATTCCTGTGTCATTTTACAGCGAACACGATGCGCTTTCAGCGTTTCACCAAGAGTTTTCTTTACAGTCGATTTTTCCTCCCGCACATCTTTCGATGCCAGATATTTTTTTAATGCCTTAATCAGCAGCACCGCAATATAAATCATGACTGCCATCGGGATAATCAGCAGAAACAGATTGATGATTGCAAAAATTGTTGTACTCATAGCAATTTCCATAAACTCATCCTCCTTTATTTTTTGCACAGTTTAGCAAAAAGCCATGCAAAAATCCACCAAATATCACGCAACTATTGGTTGCGCAGCTGTTTTTTCATAAAAACAGCACTGATTTTCGCTGAAATCTTTTGCAGCAGCACGGCTGTCAGAACCGTCAGCAACAGAATCAATACAACATTGACGTACGAATTCGCTGTCAGTGCCATTAACGATAAAGGCCCTAGTATAAAAAAGTGATGGGTCAGATAGATTTGATACGAATATCGATCAGAAAGCCGTAAAATCCGCTGTATTAGGTTAATATTACAGAATGGACGCAAGAGTACTCTGCCAGAGCAGAACAGCGCTACGCCTAAAAATACGTGGCCATAATCGCACACCGGATAATAAAACGGACGCCATGCATCGGTTAGAGTAATCAACTGCAGATACCGCACACTGGCCTGAATAGAAATAAACACTGCTCCGGTTAAAGTAAGCAGCCATGCGCTGCCCGTATACCAGAACCGATACTGCTGAAACCGGCGCAGCGCAAAACCGATTAAATAACAGTTTATCCACGCGGCATTAAAATACGAAAACATCTGACGAAATACCAGTTCGTTCATCACAAACAGCAAAACAGCCGCCGGAACCAGCAGTTTATGGCTCTGCTCTGCCCGGCTGAATATTCTCTCATAAAGCGGTGTCAGCAGATAGCACATCAGAATGGTCGGGATAAACCATAAATGGGCACCGCCTGCAATGGTTGATACCGTCAAAACCGCTTCTGCAATTTCTTCTACCGTTATCACCGTATCCGTAAATAAAACGGTGGCAGCCACTGCAGCAAACACAACGATTTCATAATCTATCAGAATTTTTACAAAATTTTTGCGATAAAACACCAGAATATCCAGAATTCGCTTTCTGCCGTACAAATAGCCGGAAATACATAAAAATATCTGCACACCTATATTGAACCACCAGGCCAGTTCCACATCGTAATACTGCATTACATGGCAGATTACGATAAACATCATGGCCAGCATACGCACAAAGCTTATGGACAAATCCCGTTTCTGCTCTGCCATAACATCACCTCTCTTACTTACAATTTATTTACGGTTGATTATATCACGATTTTTTCATAACCGCTACTCCGCTGTTATGAAGCACTATAGTTATGAACTACTACATCTAAAAAAGACAAAAAAATAACCTGGTCTTGCTTGACCAGGATGTCGTTGATACTTATCTGGAATAACTCACTAAGTGCCAGCAGATTATCAACTGATGGCAGGCTTGCTCCGCTCTGCCACTTGTAAATGGCCTGCGGCTGTTCAAACCCTAAATACTGCTGCAGGTCTCTAACGCTGTAACCAGCTTCTTTTCTGAGCCGCAGAATGTTTTCTCCTGTAGCCTGTAAATCAATAACGGGGAATGGAATCTGTCTCATTGTAACTACCTCCCAGTATATACCTTACATACAATTCTACAACGATGTCATTATAGCAGAAATACCGTTTTTGTGCAATGAAAAAAGACAGGCTGAAACCCAGCTTCCCCTGTCAGAAAGTTTTTATCCGGTCTGCTGCGACAGAATGCCGGCACCGAAGCACCAGATTCCATAAAAAGTAATTTTCTCTGTCTGCCGTTAACATCGAACCTGAACGTATAACTTATAACGCCATAACAGAATAAACTCTAACCTTGCACCATATCCGCACAGCATTCACAAAATGCACAAGCAATACAGCAGTACCGGAAGGGAATATATGCCCGTGCTGGTTAATACTCCAGCTCGAATGTTTTTGTCTGATTGGCCAGATCAAGTGCCAGCTGAATGTCCATAATCTGCTGGCTGACCGCCTGATAATCAGCCTGAATTTCTGCTAAATCATAATTGATGCATGTATACTCTACCACATTGCTGCGGCCAAAATTTGCAATCCGCTCTTTTTCCAGGCGGCAGCGCATCACATCCAGTGTCGCCTTGCGCTGATTGAGCTGCGCCATTTTCACCAGAGCCTCATCTATCGTAATATTAATTTCATCCAGTACCGTTGTGCTGTTGAAAATATTCAGCCCATGTTTTATTTTGCGAACCTTCGCATCCACTTCTTCCAGCGCCTGTGCAGTTTTCCGGTAGTCATACACCGGAATTACGGATTCTGCTCCTTCGGTCATTACATAGGTACAGGCCGAGGCCTCCTGTGATAAAATATATCGTTTATCATCTTCCAGTTTGCGTAACAGTTTATTGGCACCTGCCGATGTGATCTTCATATGCAATCCCTCCTGCTATTCCATCTCATACTTTTCATTCGTTGTTGTGATGTTTTTATTATATCTCAAAAAATGATTATTTGCATTCAACTGGCAGTTGAACATTACGTACAGAAAAAGCCGGGCAATACACCCGGCTTTTTGCAAATGTTTTTATTGTTCTGCCTTTTTACAGTGTCACTGGCCGCACTTTGATATGCTGCAGATATTTGCTGCCCATATCCACCTGACTGTAGCCAATCTGCACCAGCCAGTCCACGGCTTTATGCAGAATCATGACGGTCATGCCCACACTTGCGCCAAATTCCTGATAGATGGCCTGTTTATGTTCTTCTGATAAATCTACAATTTCCCCCATCTGTCCCATCGGCAAATCCTGTAATGTCAATACATCCTGCATCGTTCAACACCTCAATACCTTGTCTTATTTTTCGATACACTGCTCCCGGTTTCCCGGAAACAGTGCATCTTCTGTTTTATTCTTCGACTTTTTCTTCGTTCCCTGCATCTTCCGCCTGTTCGATTTTGGCAGCTTCTTCTGCAATAAACGCTGCATCTTCTTCCGACAGTTCCGGTTCCTCTACAAATACTTCTACTTCGATTGCCGGAGCAGTTTCTTCCGCATCGTTTGTTTCTTCTACAAATACTTCTACTTCAATTTCCGGTTCTTCTGTTTTTTCTGCCGGTTCAGCAGCAGTTTCCTCTTTTACCAGCGATACGGTTGCCATATCCAGTAACTCCTGCAGTCTGCCGCCGCGCAGAGCCGCTTTAATCTCTTCTTTACCGATAATCTGACCAGGCCATACAATAACATTGCCGTCTTCATCCAGCACTGGTTTTGCAACAGTCAGATTTTCCAGCTGACTTACTAAATCAGCCGCCAGAACATCCTCCGGTTCCTCTTTACGGGTAATTCTGCTTTTAATGCTGTCGGTATCGATATTTTTTACCCATTCACGCATTTCACCAAACAGATTTTTCGCTTCCGCGCTGAATCGATCGATGGCCTGATTGGTCTGTTCTTTGAAGCTTTCGCTGGTCACTTCATCTTTCAGTTTTTTTAAGGTTTCCTCCATGGTTTTTGCAAAACCTTCCAGAGTACTTTCTACTTTATCTTCTGCATCGTCATCTTCATCGATATCTTCAAACATAATCTGTTCGTTTTCTTTTTCAATGTCTTCCAGAAGTTCGTCCAGTTCTTTCCAGTCACCGTAAACTTCTTCAGCCGGGGTCTGGAAATCTTCTGCTGTGATATTTTCTACCGCAATCACTACATCTTTTCCGATGCTTACCAGTTTTTCACCTGGCAGAATCCCTCTGCCGTCCAGCATGGTATCCATCAGTTCACCTTTAATAACGATTTCTGCGATATCGCCGGTTTCTGCATCAAAAGCAAGCTCTTCCACACGACCCAGCAGATTACCATCAACAGTAATTACGTTTTTACCCAGCGCATCACGAGTATCTGCACATGCTGTGCCGTCTACATCGTTTACAGTAATGGTTGCACCAAATGCTTTTACGTTTTCAAATGGAACCACATTCATGGTACCCATAATTTTTTTAGATTTCACTTTCAAGCCGGCTACTTTGTTGTCTGGAGTCAGGGCTACACCGCAAACTTTCCCAATCATTGTTCCTTCTGCCAGATTCAGAATGTCTTTGCCCATGATGCTGCCTACATTCACTAATACTCCCATAAAACTACCTCCTTGAATTTTACAGCCATCCAGCTGCGCTATATCAGATTCTATTCCATTCTGTCATTACTGTATGCTGTCTGTTTGTCTGTTATCCGCGATTCTGTTTTCTAGCTTCTTTTTCAGCCAGTTTCGCTTCTTTTTTCAGTTTACGCTTATATACGAATTTCGAAATCTGAATCCCGATTTCATACAGCAGCAGCATCGGTGCTGCCATACACAGCTGACTTACCACATCCGGCGGTGTCAGCATTGCTGCAATAATCAGCACCACCAGCAGTACATATTTTCGATTTTTCGTAAGCAGATCCGGTGTAATAATCCCAACGGTTGTCAGAAAATACACCACCATAGGAATTTCAAATACCAGCCCGAACGGAATTAAAAAACCCAGTACAAACGACATGTACGAATTCGCCGTAATCATCGGCGTTAAATCAGTGCCCGCCAGTTTAATCAGCGTCTGCATAATCGGCTCCAGCACCAGGAAGTAGCCGAAGCACACACCGCCTACGAACAGCAAAATCCCAAAAAACGTCATCAGTAAAAATACACGCTTTTCGTTACTGTATAACGCCGGCAGAATAAAGCGCATAATCTGCCAGATAATTACCGGACTCGCCATTACCACGCCGCCTAACAGTGCTATTTTTAACTGAAACATAAAGCCTTCAGCAAACTGGGTATAAATCATATCCTGCTCCAGTGCCATAAACGGCCCCATTACAATTTCCGTCAGCTGCTGCTGAAACAGTGCAAAACAAACCACCATGCCGAGCAGCAACGCCAGCGCACACCGCACAATGCGGGTACGAAGCTCGTCCAGATGTTCCAGCATTGGCGCATAGCTTTCATTGATTTTTGATTCTTCCTGCATCTCGCTCATTAATAATTTCACCAACTTCTGTCTGCAACCCTGCTTCTTGCAGCGTTATTTCTGTTCCGCTGCTGTCTGTGCAGCGTCTTCTGTTTTTGCAGGTTCCACTTTTTCTGTTACATCTACCTTTACAGCATCCTTCACATCGTTTTTCAGATCTGCAATAGTGCTGCGCATATCAACCGCATCTTTTACTTCCTGCACTTCGTTTTTGATATCTCCAAGGTCTTTTTTAATATCTTCGTCGATATTATTGATTGCCCCTTTAAATTCACGAATGCCCTTACCCAGCATCTGCCCCAGTTCCGGCAGCTTGCCAGGACCGAAAATAACCAGTGCAACAATCAGAACCACAATCAGCTCTGTCGGTCCAATATTCATATGCATTTCCTCCTCTGTATTTCACTGAAATTCTCTGCCTTACATTATATCATAGCCGTACCGGTTTTACTAGAATCAGGCCTATAAAAATACCTTTCGGCAGGCTTAAATAAATTTTCAAATCTTTACAGTATCTTAAACACTTCATACATTCCATAAACAGCTTTTCCGCCGGTTTCCAGAAAAAGCAGGATAGACTTTTCTCTGGACTCAAAATATGATATGATGAAACCAAAATATTTACCATAACAGGAAAGGATGATTATGATGACTGCAATAAAAGATGCACAGCAGTATTTTCCAGAGATTGATCTGTCCGAATTCTGGGACGATGACGAACTTGCATTGACCGAATATGTTGACGATGCGCCGGATGATCTCCTGATTGCCTCCATCGAAACCGAACTGGGCTACAAACTGCCGGATTCCTATATTGCTCTTATGAAAGAACACAATGGCGGTGTGCCGTATGCCACCTGCTTTGCGCTGCCGGCTGAGGAAGATGCGGATGAACAGGAGTACATCGAAATCACAGGATTTCTCAGTATTGGACGAAAAAAAATGAATTCGCTTTGCGGTGCCGCCGGTAATAAATTATTCAAAGAGGCGTGGCACTACCCTGACTATGGCGTTTACATTTGCGACTGCCCTTCGGCCGGGTTTGACCTGATTCTCCTTGATTATCGCTACTGCGGTCCGGAAGGAGAGCCATCTGTCACTTATGTAAATATGGAAGACAATAGCGTAATTCCTTTGGCCCCGGATTTTCCAACGTTTCTGCAGAACCTGACCGAAGAATCTGAACTGCTGGAGCCAGAAGAAGATAGAAGCTACGAAATCCAGATTGTTGAAGAAGGGGATTTTTCACCGCTGTTAATCAAAATCTGCCGCAACTGCGGAATTCCGCAGGCAGAACAGTGGATTCGCGCTGTAGCCCGTGAAATCGTCGAACAGAAAATCTATTTTGCCCTGCACGAAGATGCTCTCAGCTGGCTGATGTACGATCTGGAATATCTGCTTTACAGCTTTGCATTCCCGAAAGCAACCGTTAAACAGTATCTGCACGATTATCCGCTGATTTTAGCCGAAGATGGAGAATTTACAACCAGCGGCTATGCCCCTGCTTTTGTAGCAGAGTGGATGGAAACCCGTATCAAAGAAGGAAAACTGAAACCTGCCGGCATGATGGTCGGACAGAAAAATTCTCTGGTATTCACCACCGAACACATGGAGCAGATTGTACTTGCATGCAAGGAAATTGCGGAGAAATATGATTTATAATCATTAAACAGGCATAAAAAACTGCCGGATGACACAATTGCATCCGGCAGTTTTTTATGTTTTATACAGCCCGTACTCCTGGGCTTCGATACAGTTTTCCTGCTGTCAGGCGGCAGAATATCGTTCCATTTTCAAATATAAACCGCAGCATCCCGGCTTCTTTTAATTCCTGACAAGCCTGTTGCAGTACTTCGTTCTCCACATCGCACAGTTCCTGCAGTATCGCAAACGGAATCTGCGGATTGCAGGCCCGGTTCTGATTCTGCAGATAGCTGTAAAAATCCAGCCATACGCTGGTGGCTTCTCTACTTAACTCATACCGGGCAGTTTTCTGTAAAAACCATATCATCGTCTGTTCATTCATATATATCATCCCCTGTATTTCACGCATCATCTAGTTACAAATTGAAGTGTTTACAATTTATTCCTTGTTGTTACTATAGCATGATTTACAGCTTTTGTAAACGGACTTAATTTGTAACCTTTTGTCGAAAACAGGCTGGTTTTGTACCAACGCAACGAAACCAGCAAAAGAAAAACAGGCAGTGATTATTCTGCCTGTTGTGATTTCATCTGTTCAATTTTCTCTTTCAACTCATCAATGGCTTTCTGCTGTTCCGCTATAAGCTCCTGCAAATTTGCATCGTCCGGATTTTCTGTCAGTTGTACCTGATATTCCTGCAGCAAATCTTCTAAGTCTTTAAGCTTCTGCTCAAGAGTTTCCAGTGCTTCTTCGTCCTGCCCGTCTGCCATTCTGTACGAATATGCCGCTGGCTGATTTTCACTCATGCGCGAATTTCCAGCTTCTGCTGCAAGTTCCTCTTCATCCGGAGAAAATGCTGCCGTCATCGGCAATTGTTCATCATGCAAAGGGGGCTGCGCCACTGCAATTTCCGTTCCGTTGCCATCCTGCACCGCTTCCGGAACTGTAACAGCGTTCATCAACGTCTGTTTCCCGGAACTTTCTGCCTGTTTCTGTTCTGCTGCAGCACGATTATACTGTTTATCCGCATCGACTTCTGTATTTTTATCATCACCGGTTTCTGCATCGGTATTCTGCGCCACCTGCATCTGCTGTGCCGCCATATCCGCATTCCGTGCCTGACTGGTAGCGTCACCGCCCAGCTGCCCCTGCACCACCGGCACACAGAACAGCATCAAAACAGCGGCCGCTGCAATTGATGTCCACCGTTTATTGCCCGCAAATAAGGTAATTACATTATTTTTTTTCTTTGGCTGCACTTCTTCCCGCAGCCGTTTCATAGTCTGTTCATGAAACCCGGCAGGCGGCTCAATTTCGGCCTCTGCCCATTCAGCCAGCAGTGCATCCAGTTGGGCATCGCTGACATTTCCGTTTTTCTGTTTATCCGGCACCGTTCTGGCTCCTTTCTTTCTGCTGATCTGCTAAAACCAGCTCTTTTAAATAATTTCTCGCCCGTGAAATGCGGGATTTTACTGTTCCCAGAGAACAGTTCAGCATATCGGCAATATCCTCGTAACTGTGACCTTCCAGTTCCCGCAGCACCAGTACCATACGGTACTCTTCTTTCATCTGATTCAGCTTCTGCTGCACATAATGCACCGTTTCCTGCCGGATTGTGTGCTGCTCTGGTGTATCGGCCTCCGATGCAATTTCCTTCTGCACACTGCCTTCTTCCAGATTCACTTCCTCATCCAGCGAAGTCGTCTGCATTTTTTTGCGTTTGCGAAGCTCATCCAGACATTTATTTGCCGTAATCCGACCTATCCAGGTACCAAAGGAGGATTCCCCCCGAAAAGTTCCAATAGACTGATACGCCTTGATAAGTGCCTCCTGTGCCAGGTCGCTGGCGTCTTCCGCATTGCCCATATATTTATACGCGATGGTATAGACCTTTTTTTCATAGCGCAAAAGCAACTGTTCGAAGGCATCCATATCACCACGCTGACTTTTTTGAATCAGTATTGTTTCATCCACGCCGGCTCCTCCTTTATCCGGTAATTCATAGACGCAGTTTCTTTAAAAAAGTTCCTCGTTTTTATCCCGTTCCGTTAATTTTCTTGCACGATGAACCGTATCTCCCCCATATTTTTCATTGATTTTATCCATCACACTATTCAGTGCTGCCTGTTTTTTCTGCGCTCCCCCGTCGAAAAATAAATCCTGCTGTTCAATAATCTCATCATCTTTTTTCAGACCGGACACCGTAACTCCAATCAGACGCACCGGTGTACCATCTTTATAGTTGTGCTCCATCAGCTGTTTTACAGCTTCAAACACCGGCTCAAAGCTGGATGTATAGCCATCCAGTGTCTGTGCACGGGTAATGCTTCGAAAATCAGGATAGCGAATTTTTATAGATACCGTTCTGCCTTTCAGATTGGTCGCCCGCAAAGTGTGACACACATCATCCGCAAGCGTAAACAATATTGTTTCCAGCACATATCGCTCGCTGATATCCTTCGGGAACGTGGTTTCACGCCCCACAGATTTACTTTCCCGCACCGGTTCTACCATACGGTTATCGACACCGTTGGCCACCTCATACATCATAATGCCCTGTTTGCCCAGAATATGTTCTAACAGCCCCATATTCATTTTTGCAAGCTGTCCGATAGTACGTACTCCCATTCCCTCCAGAAGCTGTGCTGTTTTGCCGCCTACACCCATCATGCGGCGCACCGGTAAAGGCCATACCTTGCTTTCCAGTTCCTCCGGCCCTATCTGGTAAAATCCATCAGGCTTGTCCATATCCGAAGCCAGTTTGGCTAAAAATTTATTATATGCTAAACCTACCGATGCCGTCAGGTTCAGCTCTGTCTTAATCAGCCTTTTGATTTCACGGCCGATTTCTTCTGCTGTTCCAAAAAGTTTCTGGCTCGCAGTGACATCCAGAAAAGCCTCATCCAGAGAAATCGCCTCCACTTCCGGCGTAAAACGGTGGAAAATATCCATAATCTGATGCGACACCAGACGATATTTCTGCATATCCACCGGCAGATAAACACCATCCGGACAGAGCCGGTGCGCTTCTGCCATCGGCATGGCAGAATGAACGCCATACTTCCGTGCCTCGTAGGAAGCAGTAGAAACTACGCCGCGGCTTTCTACACTGCCGCCAATAATCACCGGTTTTCCTTTCAGTTCCGGGTTGTCCCGCTGCTCAACAGATGCATAAAACGCATCCATATCAATATGTATGATAGCCCTCTGCACACCGTCCATTCTGTCTCCTCCGTTCTATAACTGCAATCAGTATAACACAGTGAGCATTTCTATGCTATAATAAAATAAGCAGTTCAACTATTGGATGAATTTTAACCGACGGAGGGATTATTATGAATGAAATCCAGACTCTACAGCAATATATTGACGAAAGCAGCCGTATCGTATTCTTCGGCGGCGCCGGTGTTTCTACAGAGAGCGGCATTAAAGATTTTCGCGGGGTAGACGGGCTCTATCACCTCAAATATAAATACAATCCGGAAACCATTTTAAGCCGCAGCTTCTTTTTGAGCCGCCCCGATGAATTTTTTGAATTCTATCAGGATAAGATTGTACAGCCAACTTTGAGCGCTGCACCAAACATTGCTCACAAAACGCTGGCAAAATTAGAAGAGATGGGGAAACTGACTGCCGTTGTCACCCAGAATATCGACGGGCTGCATCAGATGGCCGGCAGTAAAAACGTGCTGGAACTGCACGGCAGCATTCATCGGAACTACTGCATGAAATGCGGCCAGAAATATGACTTAGAGCCAGTTAAAAATGCCGACGGCATCCCGAAATGCAAATGCGGCGGCACCATCCGGCCTGAAGTGGTTTTATACGAAGAGCCGCTGGATGAAACCGTTATCACAAAAACCGTACAGGCTATCAGCGAAGCCGATTTATTAATCGTTGGCGGCACCTCACTGACCGTTTACCCTGCAGCCGGGTTTTTAGACTTTTACAACGGCAACAGACTGGTGGTAATCAATCTGGATGACACCAGCTACGACAGCAAAGCTGCGCTCACCATAAACGGCAAAATCGGTGAAGTACTGGGGCAGATAAGACTATGAAGCAAGGATTCTATGCTGCCAGACTGATTTCCGCCATTTTTATCACAGTTGTGCTGCTGTATTTTATGATAAATACACC
>DAISWV010000002.1:0-19592 GCA_036826195.1 Peptococcaceae bacterium
CCTGCAGCCGCTGCTCGATGTTATCCAGCCCGCCTAACCGAACCTCCACCTTCTGATTGGTGTAGGCCAGAATGTAATACTCCTGTCCCACATTCAGTTCCGCAATATTATTCAGCAGTGTCTGGTCACAATGCTGCAGCACTTCCAGTGCCTGTTTCAGTTTTTCATTCTGAATAAAACCGCCAATAGCAGGTAGCTCGCTTAGTTCCACACCGCTGATAACCGGCAGACTGTAATTGCTCAGACTCTGCTGAATCGCCAGCAGCCGCCCATCTTCCCCAACCTGAATATAACCGTCTGTTGTTACAATATAGCCAACGGAACGGCGTTCCGTCAGTTCAACAGCAATCCGGTCGGGCAGTCTGCGCCGAACCGTTACATCCTCCACAAAAGGATTCTGTCGAAGACTCCGTCTGGCACCGCCTAAATCGGCATAAAAAATATTATCGCCTGGCTCAATACCGGACAGTGCAATCACTTTTTCGTCGGTCAGCGAGAAATTACCTTCCACATCAAAGCCGTTCACCTGAAACAGCGGTGTACAGCCCAGAAGATACAAAAATGCAAAAAACAGAGCAGCCGCACCGGCAGCTTTCAGAAGTTTGTATTTTTTTATACGAACTCTCTGTTTCTTTGGTGCAGGATGTTCTCTTTGCACGGTCTCAGACCTGGATGCAGTTTTTTCTGCATTCGATTTATATTCTTCCAGAACAATGATTTTGCCTGTTTTTTTCATATTATCACGACTTTACATTACTTATCTAATTTATTATAGCAAAGGATTTGAGGGCTGTCTAGTAGGTGTCTGGGCAACTTTGCCGATTTATCGCCCAAGATACAGAATTTCCTCTTCTAAAAGAACCCCTGTTTCTGCATACACGGCCTGTTTTACCCGCTCCACCAGCAGAAGCACATCCCTGCTGGAGGCATTCCCTGTATTTACAATAAAGTTGCTGTGCTTCTCGGATACCTGCGCATCTCCCTGCCGCCAGCCTTTTGCACCGGCCAGTTCAATCAGGCGCCCGGCCGCATCGCCAGGCGGATTTTTAAAAATACTGCCGGCATTTGGATATTCCACCGGCTGCTTTGCATTGCGCGATGCTGTATTTTTCTGCATCTGCTCCAGAATGTCCTCTTTTTTACCCGGTGTTAACCGCATTTTGACCGAAACAATCACCAGCTCCCGGCTCTGTTTAAACCGGCTGTTTCGATAGGAAAAGGCGCAATCTGCCGCCTCCAGTGTAATAAGTTGTCCACTGTCATCACAGCAGGTCACCTGTTCAATAACATTGGAAATCTGCCCCTGATAGGCTCCTGCATTCATAAATACGGCGCCGCCTACCGAGCCCGGAATTCCGGCTGCAAATTCAAGCCCCGACAATCCATACTCGGCTGCCTTGCGAGCAAGAAACGGCAGCGGCACACCAGCCTCTGCAACAATTGTATGATCTGTTATTGCAAGCCCTGTCAGGCTGCCGCCAAGCTGAATCACCGTTCCTGTAATGCCTTCATCGGATACCAGCAGATTAGAGCCTCCACCGATTACATAATAAGGTGCTCCCGATTCCCGGGCCGCCTGTATGGCCTGTTGCAGTTCTTCCACCGATTCCGGCTGCACCAGCCGGTCCGCAGGGCCGCCAATCCGCCAGGTTGTGTGGTTCCGCATTGGCTCATTTTCTCTGATTTTCATAGAAATCACCCCTGCAGGTTGTATTGTTATTTCCCGTATATTTATTTCCTGTATCGTTTATCGTTACTCTTTGTGTTTTAAATCTTCCACCAGCTGCATGGAGTTCTGCCAGATGTTGCCGGCCCCCATCATCAGCACCATATCTCCCGGCTGCACAAAATCCAGCAGGAACCCGTTCAGTTTTTCCCGGTGAATCATCTGCACCGACTGTGTCATATGTTCAACAATTGCAGTACTTTCCGCACCTTCCGATAAATCTTCTCCCGCTGCATATACATCCGTCAGAATCACTTCATCAGCCAGCTGGAAACTTTCTGCAAATTTGTCCGCCAGAAATTTTGTGCGGCTGTAGCGATGCGGCTGGAATACGGCAACCAGACGCCCCGGGTGTACACCGCGCGCAGCCTGAATGGTCGCTGCAATTTCAGTTGGATGATGGGCATAGTCATCAATAATCTGAATATCATGCACATGCCCCAGCAGCTGGAACCGGCGTCTTGCACCGCCAAACTGCATCAGACCGTTTTTGATTTCTTCAAAAGACATGCCGATTTCAAGCCCGGCTGCCACAGCGGCCAGACCATTGCTGATATTATGTTTACCAGGCACCTGCATTTCCAGCATTCCCAGAAGGGCTCCCTCCAGATATACATCTGCCTTGTTTACGCCGTCTTCATATCGCCAGTTGCGGCTCTGCAGCTGTGCATCTTCTGCAAATCCGTAGGTAATCAGTTTTCCCGGCACCAGATTTGCCAGCTGACGGGTTTCTTCACAGTCATAGTTTAACACAGCCACACCATGTTCCCCGGTCTTATATACAAATTCCCGGAACGCTTCACGAATCGCATCCAGATTTTTATAGTGATCCAGATGGTCTTCTTCCACATTGGTAATGACCGCCATCCATGGCAGCAGATTTAAAAAGGAGCCATCGCTCTCGTCTGCTTCTGCAACCAGAATATCGCTTTTTCCGCTTTTTGCATTGCTGCCGATCTGATAAATTTCGCCGCCGACAACCACTGTAGGGTCCAGCCCTGCCAGTTCCATCATCAGTGCAATCATAGAAGATGTGGTTGTTTTCCCGTGGGCACCGGCTACGCAGATCGCCCGTTTATGTTCCATGAGCTGTGCCAGCATTTCCGAGCGGTGCAGCATGGTAATATTCAGTTCTCTGGCGCGCATCAGCTCCGGATTGTTTTCCCGGATAGCACTGGAACGCACAATAATATCAATGTCTTCGCTGATATTTTCTTCTTTCTGTCCAATATAAATAACAGCGCCTTTTTTCTGTAAACGCTCTGTCACATTCGATGTTCGGATATCGGAACCGGAAACACGATAACCAAAATCCAGCAGGATTTCCGCAATCCCGCTCATACCGATTCCGCCGATTCCCATAAAATAGATATGTTTTCCTTCTAACTTCTGCACAACAATCCCTCCAGTCATTACTGGCAATACTCTTCTATCAGCCGGACAATCTCATCCAGGGCATCCCGTTTTCCGGCATTCTGCGCATTGACAGCCATCTGTTTCCGTGTTTCCGGCTGTGAATGCAGATTTATAATATTCTGACACAGCTGAGTGCCTGTCAGCTCTTTATCCAGTATCATTACAGCAGCATTCTGATCTGCCAGTGCTTTTGCATTATATTCCTGATGATTTTCCGCTGCATACGGGTACGGAATTAAAATCCCCGGCAGCCCGCAGGCTGTAATTTCAGCCAGAAACGTAGCCCCTGCACGCCCTACTACAAAGTCGGCAGCAGCCAGCCCGTACTGCATCTCATCAAGATACGGCTTTACAATCAGCTGCGGATAATCCTTTAAATCAATGTGTTCCGCCGCAATGGCCTGCAAGGTGTCCTCATAGTCCACTGCACCGGTTAAATGCAGAATCTGCAGATTGGCTTCCTTCAGCAGCTGCGGATAGGCTTTTGCCATCGCCCGGTTGATGCTTCGCGCCCCCCGGCTTCCGCCGCTGATCAGCAGAGTTGTTTTATCTGCCGAAAAGCCAAAGTAATCCAGACCGTCCTGTTTTTTTGTGCGCAGAACTTCCTGACGCACCGGCAGTCCGGTTACACGGATTCTCTCCTTATGTACAAAATATTTTTCAGAAGCTTTAAAGTTTACCATGATGGTATCTACAAAACGGGCAAGGATTTTATTTGTAACACCCGGAAATGCATTCTGTTCGTGAATCATTGCCGGTACCCCTGCCACATGTGCCGCCAGAACAACCGGACCGCACACATAACCGCCTGTACCGATTACCAGATCCGGCTGAAACTGTTTTACAATTTTTCTGGCATCCATACATCCGCCAACGGCTTTCCCTACAGCTTTCACCAGAGCCGGGCTGATTTTTCGAGGCAGCCCTTCTACCGCAATGGTCTGAAACGGTACACCACGCTGCGGTACAATCCGGTTTTCCAGACCTTTTTTGGTTCCCACATATAAAATTTCACATTCCGGATGTAACTCCTTTAATCGCTCCGCAATGGCCAGTGCCGGATAAATATGTCCGCCTGTGCCGCCGCCTGCCAGCAGAATACGCATAGCCCCTACCACCTTTTACTGTTTCATATATCTGGACATGTTCAGCAGAAACCCTACTGTCGCCAGCATAAATACCAGAGAAGTACCGCCGTAACTGATAAACGGCAGTGTAATACCGGTAACCGGCAAAAACCCTACCGCTACCCCGATATTAATCATTGCCTGAATCCCGATAACCGCTGTAAGCCCAAACGCTGTCAGCGATTTAAATTTGTCATCCAGATGCATCGCAATATAAAATCCGCGCCAGATAAACAGCGCAAACAGCAGAATAACAAACGCTGCACCAATAAAGCCCAGCTCTTCCCCGATAATCGAGAAGATAAAGTCTGTATGGCGTTCCGGAAGATGCAGAAGCTTCTGCCGGCTGGCACCCAGGCCCACACCAAACAGACCGCCGGAACCCAGCGCATAAAGCGACTGTACCGCCTGATAACCGCCCTTTAATGGATCCGAGAATGGATCCAGCCATACCAGAATACGCTGAATACGATATGGTTTTACTGCAATCATAGCCACTACACCGGCCAGGCCTGCACCCATCGTGCCGAGCAGATACTTCCACGGCACCTCTGCAGCAATCATCATGCAGACTAATGCCCCGGCAATGGCAATGGCTGTCCCCAGGTCCTCGATAACAACCAGAACCGGTATAATTGCCAGCACACCCAGCGTATAAACAAACCCTTTAAAGGTCTGCAGATTTTTTTTCCCTAACGATGTCAGCCACATAGCAAAAAAAACAATAACAACCGGCTTTGCAATTTCTGCCGGCGCAAAACGGAAACTCTGTGTACCCAGCCAGCGTCTCGCCCCGTTTACCTCAATCCCGATAAACGGTACCAGAAACAGCATAATAATACATGCAATCATAAACGGAACAACCAGGCTTTTAACAAAAGCAGGCGATATGTTCATCATGATAAACATGGCAAAAAAACCGCCAATCATAAATATCAGCTGTCGTTTAAAATAAAACAGAGCATCCCCGTTGGTCAGCATGGCATCATACGAACTGGAACTAAGCACCATAATCAGTCCAACCGCCAGCAGTACCAGCGTGATAAAAAACAGCAGCAAATCTGCCGGTCCTCTACGTTCCATATCGTCCACCATCCTTTCGTATACATCCGTTTTCAATCCTGTGACTGCGATTTCTTTCTCTTTCTTTCTATTACAGTTTTACTTACAGCTCCATAACCAGCTTTTTGAACAGTCGTCCGCGTTCTTCAAAGCTTTTGAACATATCCCAGCTTGTGCAGGCCGGAGACAGCAGCACAATATCACCTGGTTCTGCCAGATTAGCCGCTTCTGTTACAGCATCTTCAAAGCTTTCCACGCGCACATAGTCTTTAAAATCTGCCGCATCCAGAGCTTCTGCCAGTTCTTCTTTTGCCTGCCCTACCAGAACCGCTTTTTTTACACGCTGTTTTACCAGCCCTGCCAGTTCCGCAAACGGAACACCTTTATTTTTACCGCCCAGAATAATTACAATCGGCCGGTCATATGCCTCAATGGCCTTAATCGTAGAATCCGGATTCGTCCCTTTTGAGTCGTTGATATACAGTACATCCTTTAATGTGCGTACCGGCTCCAGACGATGCTCAACACCCTGGAAACTCATCAGCACATCACGAATATCTTCGGCACTGACACCGCTCAGATATGCAAACGCAATCGCACCCATAGCGTTCTCCAGATTATGTTTCCCTTTTATTGCAATTTCATCAGCATTGCAGATATATACACTCTGACCGTCCAGTTTCAGCATCACCTGATTGCCGTCCAGATAAACGCCTTCCTCCAGTTTATGCTTCTGGCTGAAAAATATCACCTTTCCGCAACTCTGCGGAGCCAGATTGCGCAATGCTTCATCATCATAATTTAACACCAGATAGTCAGATTCCTTCTGATTTTCAAAAATTCTCGCCTTGGCTGCCAGATAGCCGGCCATATCGCCATGCCGATCCAGATGATCCGGTGTCAGGTTAATCATCAGTGCCAGATGCGGGCAGAAGCTTTCCACGGTTTCCAGCTGAAAACTGCTGACTTCTGCAACTACAATATCTTCCTGCTGCAGTTTATCCGCATATGTGATAATCGGTACACCGATATTGCCGCCCACAAATACCTGGCGGCCTGTTTTTTTCATCAGTTCTCCGATTAATGTTGTTGTGGTGGTTTTCCCGTTGGTACCGGTAATCGCTGCAAACGGCGCTTTACAATTCCGATAGGCCAGTTCCAGTTCTCCAATCACAGGAATGCCATGTTCTTTCGCATATTTCACAGGCGGAATCGTTAAAGGCACACCGGGACTCATCACGATATAATCCGGCTGAATTGCCTCTACATCCGGCTGTTCACCCCATACAAAAGATACGCCCAGCTCAGCCAGATTGTCCACCTGTGCTGCCTGTTTCATATCGGTCAATACAACCTGATTTCCCTGTTTTGCCAGAAATTCCGCGCCAGCCAGACCGCTGCGCGCTGCACCGATTACCAATACTTTGTCGCCCATGCTCTGCACCTCGTTTAAACTCTTCTCTATCCATTCTGCAGCCAGCTTTCTGCTGGCGCTGTTTTTACAAATTCATCAGTGTAATATTATAACACAGCAGTGTCAGAAGCACAGCAGCTGCAGTCACCGCCCAGAATACACGCACAACCTTCCATTCGGACCAGCCGCACAGCTCAAAATGATGATGCAGCGGTGCCATTTTAAAGACACGCACTTTTTTCTTTTTATATACACTGACCTGAATAATATCCGACATTGTCTCTGCCACATAAATAATCCCGATTAAAGGCAGCAGCAGTTCTGTTTTTGTTACAATTGCCAGCGCTGCCACCGCACCGCCTAATGCCAGAGAACCGGTATCGCCCATAAACACCTTTGCCGGGTGATGGTTGAACACCAGAAAGCCCAGACAGCTGCCCATCAGCACAGCAGCAAACACCATAACCGATACATCGCCGCTCAGATAGCCAATCAGAAGATAGCCCAGCGCTACAATCAGAGTGACACCGGAAGCCAGACCATCCAGCCCGTCAGTCAGGTTAACTGCATTGGTTGTGCCAACCAGCAGGAATACAACGAAGAAAGCATAAATCACGCCTAATTCCAGAGTCCAGCCCAGAAGCGGGATTGTTACCGCTGTGCTGATACCAATATAATCTGCCGCCAGAGCCAGTACAACGGAAAATACCAGCTGCGCCAGAAGTTTCTGTTTGGCAGTCAGCCCCAGTGAGCGTTTCTTCACAATTTTAATATAATCATCGATAAATCCAATCAGCCCGAATCCCAGCGCACAGATCAGCATAAACCATGCCGCCCGGGATGCCCCCGCCAGAAAAACAGTCCCCAAAATGAAACTGAAGAAAAACATTACGCCGCCCATTGTCGGAGTCCCCTGCTTCTGCAGATGACTCTGCGGGCCGTCTGAACGGACACTCTGCCCGAATTTTAAACGTCTCAGTGCCGGAATTAACACCGGCCCGATAATTAAACATGTTCCAAGACTAATTGCAAAGGCTAATACCAGCTGCCACATAATTTCACCCCATCAAGTTCTGTACAATTTGCTCCATCTGCATACCGCGACTGCCTTTTACCAGTACAACATCACCAGAAGCAACATACTGCTTCAGATATGCGATTGCATCTTCATTATTTGCTGCCAGTGCAACCGCGCAGCCTGCCGCTTTTGCCTCCTCGCCAATCAGACGCCCCAAGGCACCGACTGCGATCACATAATCCACATGCAGTTCTGCCGCTGCGCGACCTACTTCGCGATGACTCTCCTGTTCATATTTTCCCAGTTCATACATATCTCCCAGAACTGCAATTTTACGATTGCCTTTACGCTGCATCAGCACGGACAATGCACTTTTCATCGAATCCGGATTGGCATTATAGGCATCATTGATAACGGTGATGCCTGCATTCGACACGGTGATATCCAGCCGCATCCCGGTCAGTCTTGCCTTTTTCAGGCATTCCCCGACCTGCTCCCATGTCACGCCCAGATGACGGGCAATGGCAATAGCAGCCAGACTGTTGGATACATTGTGCACACCCTGTACCGGAAGCACAATCTCCTGCTGATGTTCCCCGCAATGCAGACGATACCGGATACCGTCATCCATCTGACAGATTTCATCGGCCCTGAAGTCACCGGATATTCCTTCTGCATCGTACCACACAATCGTACCTTTACAGGTAGAAAGCCACGGCTGTAAAAATGGCTCATCTTTTTTATTCAGAGCAATTATACCGTTTTCTTTGATATATGGCAACAGTTCACATTTCGCCTGTGCAATGTTTTCCTGTGAACCCAGCAGTTCGCAATGGGTTTTCCCGATGTTGGTGATGAGCCCGCAATCCGGTTCGGCAATCCGGCACAGAAAATCAATCTGCCCCAGACCGCGCATTCCCATCTCTACCACCATAACGCTGGTATCTTCCTCCAGGCCGCAGATTGTTAACGGCAGGCCCAGTTCATTATTATGATTCCCTTTTGTGACAACGACATTGCCAAGAGGTTCTAAAAGCGCTGCCAGAAAATCTTTTGTGGAAGTCTTGCCTGTACTGCCGGTAACGGCCACAACCGGAACCTGAGATTTTTTGCGCAGCCAGTGTGCCAGCTGCTGCACAAACAGAACGCCATCCTCTGCCACAATATAATTTTCAAGCTGGTTCTGACAGATGGCATCCGGCCGGGAAATCACCACTGCCGCAGCCCCTCGTTCCAGTGCCTGAGGAATGTACTGATGCCCATCCGTTTTTTCACCAGCCAGAGCCACAAATAAATCACCCGGTTTCACAGCGCGGCTGTCTATCGCAATCCCTGTCACCGGCTGTTCGGTTGTCTGTTTGTATACATAGCCCAGTGCCTGAGCAATTTCTTTTATCTGTTCCCGCATCTGCTTCCCCGCTTTCACATTTTTTATTTATAACGCGTTACGCCTGTTTTGCTGCAATTGCTTCCTGCGCAACTTCATAATCATCGAAATGATGTTTCACACCGTTTACATCCTGATAATTTTCATGACCTTTGCCGGCCAGTAAAACCACATCACCTGGCTGCGCCATCTCTACCGCATAGTGAATTGCTTTGCGGCGGTCAATTTCCACATGATAGGTTTCCGGCTGCATATGTTTTTCCACACCCGGCAGAATATCCTGCAGAATCTGTTCCGGATTTTCGGTACGTGGATTGTCGGAAGTTACCACACAATAATCACTCAGTTTCGCCGCCATTTCACCCATCAGCGGACGTTTTGTACGGTCACGGTCACCGCCGCAGCCGAACACTGTAATCACACGGCCTTTTGCAAAAGCCTGTGCTGTAGAAATTACATTTTCCAGACCATCCGGTGTATGGGCATAGTCTACAATTACACTGTAGTCACTGGCGCCGCTCACCGTCTGGAACCGGCCTGCAATGCCGCCTACCTGTTCTAAAGCGTGAATCACTTCTTCTACCGGGAAACCCAGTGCTTCCCCGGCAGCCAGAGCCGCCAGAGAATTATATACGTTAAAATTACCGGTTAAATGCAGTACCACCGGCTGACCATCTACACTGTAGCGCACACCTTCCGCGCCTACCTGTACTTCTTCCGCTTTCCAGCTGGCCTCTTTGTTCATGCTGTATGTCACAACCGGCACATTGGAAGCCACCATAAACTGGTTTGCCCACGGGTCATCAATATTAATAACAGCAGTTTTCTGCAGACCTGCGTGTTCCCCTTCTGCACCCAGCATGCGGAACAGAATGGTTTTTGCCTTACAGTAGTTCTCCATTGTAATATGATAATCCAGATGATCCTGTGTCAGATTTGTAAATACAGCGATATCAAAATCACAGCAGGCTACGCGCTGCAGTTCCAGTGCGTGAGAGCTTACCTCCATAACAGCATAATGAATGCCTTCTTCCACCATTTGTGCAAACAGCTGCTGTAATTCCAGCGATTCCGGTGTTGTGCGGGAGCCTTCCAGAATCCGGTCACCAATCCGGTTATGGATTGTGCCTACCAGCCCTGTTTTTTCACCCTGCGCCTCAATAATATGGCAAATCAGATTGGTGGTAGTAGTTTTCCCGTTGGTACCGGTTACACCAATCAGTTTCAATTTTCTGCTTGGATGTTCATAATATGCACTGCTGATTTCTGCCATAGCTAGACGGCTGTCATCAACTAAAATCCATGGATATTCATTGGAGCAGTATGCTTCATCCGAAATCATAATAGCAATGGCACCGTTTTCCAATGCCTGACGAATATACTGATGCCCATCACTCTGAAAACCTTTTACGGCAATAAACAGATTACCCAGCTCAACTTTGCGGGAATCATACTGAATCCCGGTAATCATCATTCCCTGCAGAATGCAGTGTTTTTTATGTGTAACTTCTTTCAGTAAATCAGTTAATACTTTCATAGATCATTTCTCCTCTCCAGATACTCCATACAAATTTCTTTTTCCGTTTTATTATGTACCGGCAGCTTCTTTCCTGCCATGTCAAAACAGACAGCAAAAGAATGGACAACAGAAAGGTCCATTCTTTTATCTGTGTTTTTCATTTATTCGCTTACGACATCAGCGTTTTCTGTCGATTCCGTTTCCAGCAAAGCATTCTGCTCTGCCTCCAGCTGTGCCTGGGCTGCTGCCTGTGCCGCTTCTATCTCTGCGCTGGTCTGGAAATCTACAATCAGAGCTGTACCCCGTTCCACCAGAGTCCCCGGCGCAATGGTCTGCCCTGTGCATAAACCGCTTCCATTCATCGTACCACTCAGACCCATGCCGGTCAGAATGCGGTCAACTTCCTTGATTGTTCTCCCGTAAAGCCCCGGCATTACAACCTGTGTACTTTCTGAAGAGCCGCAATACAGATAAACATTGCCGGTTTTCTGCACCATTGTGCCTTCCGCAGGCACATACGTATACAGCAGATCCCCCTGGGTTTCTACAATTGGCGTTAAACCAGCCGCTTTTACCGCTTCAATTGCTTCCACAGGATGCATGTTATCCAGTTTTGGAACCGGCACTTCATCTACTGCAGCGCCTTCACTCACTGTTACGTTTTTTGGCACTTCCAGATACCGCAACGTATCTTCCATAATGTTCTGGAATACCGGCCCTGCCGTCGACCCGCCATGTGCATCATTCGGTTCATCGACAAGCACCAGACAGGCAATCTGCGGATTATCCGCCGGTGCAAAACCTGCAAAAGATACCAGACGTGCATTAGAATAGGTCCCGTTGGACACTTTTTCCGCCGTCCCGGTTTTCCCGGCAACCGTGTATCCTTCAATCTGCCCCTGTTTCCCGGTACCGCTGGATACTACCGTTTCCAGTGCAGCCCATACTTCACGGGCCGTTTCGTCTGAAATGACGCGCCGTACTACTTCCGGCTTAGTTTCTTTTACAATTTCACCGTCTGGATCAACAATCTTCTCTATAATATACGGTTTCATCAGTTCACCGCCGTTGGCTACCGATGAAATTGCTGTAATCATCTGAATTGGTGTAAACGCATTGGACTGACCAATGGACATGGCAGCCAGGTCATATGGCACCGCTGTTTTTTCCGGTACAATCAGGCTGTATGCCTCGCCCGGCAAATCGATACCGGTCGGCTGTGTCATGCCGAAGCCCTCCAGATAATCATAGAATTTTTCCATACCGACACGTCGGCTTACCTCTACAAATACCGGGTTGCAGGAGTTGGCTACCCCCTGGGTAAAACTTTCGGCACCATGCCCTGCAGCTTTGTGACAGCGCATTTTCAGTTTGCCGATATACTGATATCCGGCACAGTAAAAACCATCATTAAGCGATGTTACCCGCTCTTCAAGCCCCATAGCCGTTGTAAGAATTTTAAAAGTAGAACCAGGTTCATACAGACCATTTACTGCAAAATTACTCCACAGGCTGCTGTCAACGCTGCCATATTCATTTGGATTATAATCCGGATAATTTGCCATTGCCAGCACTGCCCCGGTTTTTACATCCATCACAATGGCTGTTGCACCTGCGGCATCCTGCTCCTGTACAACCTGCTTTAATTCCCTCTCTACCACATACTGAATCGTTTCATCCAGCGTCAGGTAAATATCGCATCCCGGTTCAGAAGGAATATAGCTCTGGGAAGCCTGCGGAATTTCATTGCCGGCACCGTCATACTCCATCAGAAATTTGCCCGGATTGCCGAGCAAAGTATTGTCATACTGCAGTTCAATACCATTTAAGCCCTGATTATCAATACCGGCAAACCCGATTACCTGACTGGCCAGTGTACCTTTTGGATAGGAACGCTGCGATTCCTCCAGAAAATACACACCTTTAAAATCTCTCTCATGCAGAAGCTCTGCCTGTTCATCCGTAATATGTCGTTTTATATAGGCGAAGCTGACATCCTTCTCTACTTTTTCCGCCACTTCCGCCTCATCCAGTCCCAGAATAGAAGCAAGGCCTGCAATTACCTCGTCTTTATTCTGCCGGTTTGTTTCTTTTTCATCAGCACTGCGAATGACACGCGGATTAATATATACGGACTCTGTCGCAATACTGATTGCAATTGCATTGCCGTTGCGATCATAGACCGCACCGCGGTTAGGCTTAATATCAATCTCACGCAGACGCGCATTCAGTGCACCGCTTTCCAGCTGAGATGCGTGAAACAGCTGTTCATAGCCTAATTTAGCAGTGATTCCTATAATCACAATACAAAAAATCAGAAATACAATCTGCATTCGGTTTTTCATTTCATCACCATCTCAACAAGCTCTGATATCCTGCACAGAAAATCAGCGCATAATCGTTCCCACAACTTCCTTTAACTGCTCTGCAGCCTGTTCTGCCTCTCCATCGGATTCGGCAGCAGGCTGTGTCAGCTGAGGTAGATAAATCACTTCTCCTGCTTCAGGCTTATGCATACCCATATTATATACAGCTACCGCTTCTACATTCTGTAATTCCCCGAGAGCTGCAATCTGTTTTTTCATTTTTTCGTTTTCTTCCTGTACTGTTTTCAGCTCTGTTTTCGTCTGGCTTACTTCAAAGCCCAGATTCTGAATATAGGCATACTGCACTACCAGAGACATGCCCAAGAGAAACACCACCAGCAGAGTGGAAATATGCTGCGCTAATACCGGCCGACGTTTCACCACAGTTTTTTTGTGTACCTGTCTTTGTGGTTCTTCCTCATAACTATAGTCTCTTGCCACTGCATTCGCACTATACATATAATACCCGGAAGACATCTCCTGATACTGTTTTCTGTGGCTGTTATAGGTTTCTCTATATTGGGTTCCCTGCAGAGTGTTACGCTGCGCATAATTTATCTGCGAACCGGAACGTCGCAGTTCCTTTTTCATTTCTATTCATCCTTTCCCGTTGATAGAAGCAGGCATTAGATAATTTTCTCTACTGCCCGGAACTTTGCACTTTTCGATCTGGAATTCATCTCTAATTCCTCATCCGAAGCCGTTACCGGCTTTCTGGTCAGAATTTTCACTTCCGATACTTTATCGCACTGACAGAACGGCATCTCCGGCGGACAGATGCAGTCACTGGCAAGATACCGGAATTTTTCTTTTACAATTCGGTCCTCCAGCGAATGGAACGAAATAATCCCAACTCTTCCGCCTTTTTTCAGATGCTTCACAGCTACTTCAATGGTTCGCTCCAGAACACCCAGTTCATCGTTGACTTCTATACGAATCGCCTGAAACGTCCGTTTTGCGGGATGCGAACCTTCTTCCCGCGCACCTTTTGGAATGGCGCGTTTAATAATATCCACCAGTTCTCCGGTGGTTTCAATTGGTTTTTTGCTTCGAAATTCCACAATGAATTTTGCAATCCGTTTTGCCCAGCGTTCTTCCCCGTACTCTTTCAGAATACGATGAAGTTCATCCTCGGAATAGGTATTCACAACATCACGCGCTGTCATACTCCGGCTCTGATCCATACGCATATCCAGCGGCGCATCCTGCATATAACTGAAACCGCGATCTTTTTCATCCAGCTGGTGAGAAGAAACCCCGATATCAAATAAAATGCCGTCTACCCCATCGGGCGCATAGGTATTTAATATCTCATCCAGGTGGCTGTAATTGCTGTGCACATAGGTTACACGGCCCTCATAAGCAGAAAGATTCTGCTGTGCCGCTGCCAGCGCATTGGTATCCTGATCAATCCCGATTAACCGTCCGTCAGGACTGATTCGTTCAAGAAAGCCGCCGCTGTGGCCGCCGCCGCCCAGTGTGCAGTCTACGAATACTTCTCCCGGCTGCGGTGCCATAATATCCATAATTTCATGAAACAAAACAGGAATATGCTTAAACTCCATTTTTCATCCTCCGTCTTAAATGAGAAAGCCCATGTCGCTCATCTTCGCCGCCATTTCCTCTGGCGTTGCTGTGCTGGTCAGATACTGTTCACGGGTAGCCTTGTCCCAGATTTCCAGACGGTTTCCTGCACCGGCAATCACAACATCTTTTGCCAGATGAGCATGTTCCCTCATATTAGGAGGCAGCATCACACGGCCCTGTTTATCCAGTTCCCCTTCCGTTGCACCGGAAAAGAAAAACCGTGCAAATGCACGTGCATCCGGCTGGCTCATTGGCAATGCCTGCAGCTTCGCTTCGAATGCAGCCCACTGATCCATCGAATATATCGAAAGGCAGCCATCCAGACCTTTGGTAATCATAAAAACATCGCCCAGCTCCTCACGCAGCTTTGCCGGAATAATCACACGGCCTTTTGTATCAATTGTGTGTTCATATTCACCAAAAAACATCTGGATTCGCCCCCTTTCGGTTTCGTTTATTTAGTGTATCTTTTATCGTGTCTGTCAAAAAATATTACAGGTTTCGTTTATTTCTAACCACAATGCTCCACTTTGAGCTACTTTATACCACTATACACCACTTTTGCGATAAAATCCAGATAAAATACAGTAGAAAAGCTCATTCTTTTCACACTGTAATCAAATTGTAACTTTTTTGCAAAACATATGTTTTATCGGTTCTCCCGCAGTTCCGACATCCGGAAAAAGAAAGTTCTTTGTTGCTATTTCACAATAAATTGTTTCATGATATAATACACTTTATTAAATTTTTATTTTGTGCGGAAAGGTGGTCATCCTATGACAGATTCCCGGCACTCTCTTTCGGATCCTCATAACGAACAAACAAGCACTTTTGCAGACAAAGACCTTTCCCGGCTCTCCGAAATAACCGAACAGCTGACACGCACTATGGAAAAAACACGAATTGCAGAATACGTAGATTATCTGGAACACCCCGGCCGGCTGCTCTGGACCAATTTCCTGATTGGCCTGGCGCGCGGCCTCGGCGGCACCGTTGGTCTGGCAATTGTACTCGGTATTCTCGTCTTTGTGATTCAGAATCTAATCATGCTGAATCTGCCCGTTATCAGCGATTTTATCGCAGACTTTATTCGAATGATTCAGGAAAACTACCAGATGCTGCAGTAAAACCACGTAGCAGCGCTAAAACAAAAACTATATACAAAAGGAGTTTTCTGCACCATGTATTTTTATATCCCAATCATCGTATTTCTTGTGCTCGACCAGCTGCTGAAATACTGGATTCGCAGCAATATGACCATCGGCCAGTCTATTCCGGTCATCTCCGGGATTTTTCACATCACCTATATTGAAAATCCCGGGGCGGCCTTCGGTATTCTGGCAAATCATCGTATTTTGTTCTTATTGCTTACGATTGCAATTACCGGAGTTATGTTCTATCTGTACCTGAGTCTGCGCAGCAAAAAATCTCTGGCTGCGCTCAGTCTCGGGCTGGTAATCAGCGGAGCTGCCGGCAATTTTATCGACCGCTTTTTACGCGGCACTGTAACCGATATGTTTGATTTTCAGATCTGGCCGATTTTTAACATTGCTGATATCTGTATCTGTGTCGGTATCGCACTATTATGCTATGTACTTATTTTTAAAGGAGAAGAACTGTAATGGATATCTTTGAACTTGAAATCACTGCTGAGGAAAACGGTACCCGACTGGACAGCTATCTGGCCGAAGAGCTGGAAGGTATCTCCCGTTCTTATCTGCAGAAGCTGATTGGAGAAGGGCTTATTCTGGTCAATCAGAAAACCGTAAAATCCAACTATAAAGTAAAAACCGGCGACAGCCTTCTGGTACAGATTCCTGAAGCGGCACCGGTTGACATTCAACCGGAAGCAATGGATCTGGATATCGTTTACGAAGATTCCGACCTGCTGATTGTAAACAAACCAGTCGGGCTGGTTGTTCACCCGGCTCACGGGCACTACAGCGGTACGCTGGTAAATGGTCTTCTGGCACACTGTACCGATTTATCCGGCATTAACGGTAAAATGCGTCCGGGTATTGTGCACCGAATCGATAAAGACACTTCCGGGCTTCTGATGATTGCGAAAAACGATATGGCACATCAGCATCTGGCTGCACAATTGAAGGAACATTCCATTAAACGCGCTTACTACGCACTGGTGCAGGGCGTTATCAGCGAACCGGCAGGGCTGGTGGATGCACCGATTGGCCGCCATGAAACAGACCGAAAAAAAATGGCGGTAACCTTTAAAAACAGCAAAGAGGCTCGCACCCATTACTACGTAAAAGAACGCTTTGCAAAGAACAGTTTTATTGAATGCCGTCTGGAAACAGGCCGCACTCACCAGATTCGTGTGCATATGGCATACCTTGGCCATCCACTGGTAGGCGATCCGCTCTACGGTACACGCAAAAATAATCTCGATTTCCCTGGACAGGCACTGCACGCTTACGCACTGGGCTTTGTGCATCCGCGTACCGGTGAGGAACTGTATTTTGAAGCACCGCTGCCGGAACACTTCCAGTCGGTATTAAAAACTCTGGCAGATGGAAACTGATAACAAATAAAATTTACTTTTTTAATCCAAAAGCTGACTGAAGGCTGTGAATCTCCAGTCAGTTTTTTTATTTATCGGCGCGAATAAACAATCTTTATCGATCGTTCCATTTTTCTCAATAAAAAATATAGCTGCAATTTCCATATTTAATCGAATCCCTATTTTCTTAAAAAGCTCATATGTATAGCCTTTTGCGACTTTCTATTCCCTTTTTCTTCAAAAAAACAGCACTATTTTTTCCAACTTCATTTACAAATCAGATTTTTTTTGGTATAGTATTATAGATATGATTTGCAACGAAATAGACGATTAGAAATTTTTATTCAGATTTCTACAGGAGGGATATTATGTTAAGTGACAGCATGCGCGTATTTATCACTGTTGCTGATAAAAAGAACTTTTCTAAAGCTGCTAAAGCACTTTCCTTGACACAGCCAGCTGTCAGCTTTCAGATTCAGACATTAGAGCAATATTACCAGACCATGTTATTTGACCGTGTAAACCGTCACGTAAAATTAACTGCTGCAGGTGAATTGCTTCTGGACTACGCAGTCCATATGAATAATCTGCAGGCCGAACTGGAACGCAATATGCAGCAGCTGACAGGCCATGTAAAAGGGGAACTGTTAATCGGGGCAAGTACAACCATTGGGGAATATATCCTGCCATATGTGGTAGGCAGCTTTAAGCAGGATTACCCGGATGTAAACGTAACCATCCAGATTATGAATACCAAAGACATCGGTAACGCTGTTGGAAATAAAACATTTGATTTAGGTATCATTGAAGGTCCGCTGGATTTAACCGAATCCATGGAAACACACAAATTCCTGGAGGATGAGCTGGTTCTGGCAATGCCTGCCGACCATCCGCTGGCTACGAAAGGCGCAATTACACTGGAAGAATTAAAAACGCTTCCATATATCACCCGCGAACCTGGTTCCGGCAGCCGTCTGATTTTCGAACAGGCTCTGATTGATGCTGACTTCGACATTGAAGATCTCAATATTGTTATGGAACTGGGCAGTACCACTTCTATCAAATCGGCAATTATGGGCGGTTTGGGGATTTCCACCATTTCCAAATGGGCAATTCAGGATCTGGTGAAAACCGGTAAAGTGGTTGCTCTGAACATCGAAGGTTTAACACTGACACGTAACTTCAATATTATTTTAAACAACGATAAATTCCAGTCGGAAGCTACCGGCAAATTCCTGGACTTCCTCGATGTTGAAAACATCCAAAATATTCTGGAAGACTAGATTCCTCTGACGCATAGGAGATGAAATAAATGTTAAATGACAGTATTCGGGTTTTCCTGACCGTCGTTGAGAAAAAGAGTTTTTCCAAAGCGGCGAAAGCTTTATTCCTGACACAGCCTGCCGTTAGTTTCCAGATTCAGATGCTGGAAGAGTACTATGGCACCAGACTGTTTGACCGTGTCAGCCGTAATATTATCCTGACCGATGCCGGTCATCTGCTGTTAAAATACGCAAACGAAATGAATCGTTTACAGGCAGAGCTGGAACGGGAAATGCAGGATTTAACCAGTAATATCAAAGGCAAGTTAAAAATCGGCGCCAGCACAACTATCGGCGAATACATTGCGCCATATATTCTGGGCGCTTTCAAAAATATGTATCCGGATGTAGAACTGAGTCTGGAAGTTGCCAACTCGGAAGATATCGAAGCCTCTATCCACGATACGACTCTGGACATCGGCTTAATTGAAGGTCCATTAATCGGCAAGGATTTAGAATCCATTCCATTCCTGACCGACCATCTGCAGCTGGTGACCAGCACCAATCATCCATGGGCAAATCTGGACACCATTTCGGTATTTGAGCTGGATAAATTTCCGTTCATCTCCCGTGAAAAAGGTTCCGGTACCCGCGTAGAAATCGAGCAGCATCTGAAAAAAGCCGGCTTCTCTGCGAACAACCTGAACATCATCATGGAGCTGGGCAGTTCCTCCGCTATCAAAGCGGCCGTAGAAAGCGGACTCGGCATCTCGATTCTCTCCAAATGGGCCGTGCAGGATAAAACCAAAACCGGTATGCTGCACACCATTAATTTAAAAGAGGACGAATTCACTCGTACCTTCCGCATTATTTATCACAAGAAAAAATTCAAAACACAGGCCAGCGAAGAATTCCTGCGTTTCCTGAAATCCGATGAAATTGAACACATTATCGAACAGTAACGCATATATCTGATAAAAAGCAAGACCAGTAGGGAAATCTCTCTACTGGTCTTTTTGTTTGTTTTCTCTTCTGTTAGTGCTTAAAGGCATTGAAAGATTCCTGCTCCTTGCCTTTCCCTCCATATACGAACAGCACGTCTATAGTAGGAAGGCGGCAAACGCAGGAAAGCTTTCACTGCCTCATAGAATACACACTTTTTACTTTTAAATTAAATAAACAATTTCTGT
>DAISWV010000003.1:0-19517 GCA_036826195.1 Peptococcaceae bacterium
AGTCTGGAGCTTGATTTGTAATGTGTAACTGCGAAACCGCTGATTAACGTTTGGAGAACTGTGGAGCTCTTCTTGCGCCTTTCAGGCCGTATTTCTTTCTTTCTTTCATACGAGGGTCTCTTGTTAAGAAACCTGCTCTTTTCAGAGCTGGACGGAATTCTGGATCAGCTTTTAATAAAGCTCTTGCAATACCCAGACGAACTGCACCAGCCTGACCGGTGGTACCACCGCCATGAGCGTTAACTAAAACATCGTATCTGCCTTCTGTTTCAGTTAAAACCAGTGGCTGTCTGATGATCATTTCCAGTGTTTTTTTGCAGAAATAATCTTTAGAATCTTTACCATTTACAACAATCTGACCGTTACCTGGTACCAGTCTTACTCTGGCAACAGAGGATTTACGACGGCCTGTACCGTAGAACTGTACTTTATCATTTGCCATTGTTCATTTCCTCCTTAACCGATGATTTCCAGTACTTCTGGTTTCTGAGCCTGCTGTTTGTGTTCAGGACCAGCGTATACGAATAATTTTGTGTACATTTTTCTGCCCAGACGGTTGTGTGGCAGCATACCTTTGATAGCTGTTTCCATAGCCAGAACTGGTTTCTGAGCCATTAAATCTTTGTATTTAATGGAACGCAGACCGCCAGGATAGCGGCTGTGACGACGGAATTCTTTCTGTTCTAATTTTCTACCTGTTAAGATAGCATCTTTTGCGTTGATTACGATTACGAAATCACCACAGTCAACGTTAGGGGTAAATGTTGGTTTATGTTTCCCTCTTAATACTGCAGCAACCTGAGAAGCTACACGACCCAGTGGTTTACCGGCTGCATCTACTACATACCATTTTCTATCAACCTCAGTAGGTTTTGCCATATAGGTGGTACGCATTGTATTCCCTCCTTAGAATAACGACAATTAAATTGATAATAAATGAGTTGATATAGTTAAGATCCGGGGCTCTGGATCATAGACTAAACAATATCTCAAAACACACTCACATAGTTTACCCTATTTTTAACGACATGTCAAGGGTAAAATACATTTTTTAAATATAATCCGCTGGCTGGCGCAGTACGCCCTACCAGATGCCGATTCTGTGTGGCAAGCGCCTCTGGAATCACATCCAGCGTTTTGCGGTGAAGCCCGATATCCAGCACAGTGCCCACCATAATCCGCACCATGTTGTATAAAAAACCGTTGCCGTACACATCAAAAATCAGCCAGTCGCCTTCCCGGCGCATCTTCATATGATATACGGTGCGCACGAAAGTTTTTACCGTTGCACCTGCTGAGCAGAACCCCTGATAGTTGTGGGTGCCCTCTAAAAGTGTGCAGGCTTTCTGCATCAGTTCGTCATCCAGTTCGCCCGGATACTGATAAAAATACTGATTGCCGAATACGGTACGTTCTTCACTGTTCCATACACGATACTGATAATGTTTGCCCAGTGCCGATTTACGGGCATGAAAATCCAGCGGCACATCTTCGGTGGATACTACAAAAATATCTTTCGGCAGATGCTGGTTAATCGCATTGGCAAGTTTATCGACCGGAATCATAGATTCGGTAAAAAAGTGAACAACCTGCCCCATTGCATGTACACCGCGGTCGGTGCGGCCGGCACTGTGCACTTTTGTTTCTTCTTTTAACAGGCCGCCAATGGCTGCCTCCAGTTCTTCCTGTACTGTCGGCAGGTTTTCCGGGTCCAGCTGCGCCTGAAAGCCAAAATAACGGCTGCCGTCATATTGTACAACTGCTTTAATATTACGCATAGGCCCTCCTAAATAAATCTTGTTAAAAAAGCACCTGCCGCCATACACAGGCAGAATACGCCGGCAATGGCGTCACGGCTGCCATACTGGAGCGCCTTCATGCGGGTGCGGCCATCGCCGCCGTGATAACACCGCGCCTCCATAGCAAGGGCAAGTTCATCCGCCCGTTTGATGGCATTCAGAAACAGCGGCACTAAAAGAGGAATCATGGCTTTTGCCCGCTCCATCAGATTTCCGCTCTCGAAATCGGCGCCGCGTGCCGACTGCGCTTTCATAATTTTGTTGGTTTCTTCAACCAGGGTTGGAATAAAGCGCAGCGCAATGGTCATCATCATTGCAAGCTCATGTGCCGGCATTCCGATTTTCTGAAACGGTTTCAGCAGATTTTCAATGCCGTCTGTTAAGGCAATCGGTGTGGTGGTCAGCGTTAAAATAGATGTCACACTAACCAGCAGCACCAGACGGGTACCCATAAAAACAGCCTGTCTGACCCCTTCTTTTGTTATTTTAAGAAACCCCAGTTCAACAAGCGGTTCACCCGGTGTCATAAACATCTGCAATGCCACCGTCAGCAGCACGATAAACACAATGGCTTTAATGCCGCGGAAGAAAAACCGCAGCGGAATCCGGGATAACAGCACAACCGCCAGTGATAACACCAGCATCGCGCCAAGCCCCCAGAAGTTATTTACAACAAACAGGGAAATCATATAGACTACCACTGCTATAATTTTTGTTCGCGGATCCAGTTTATGCAGAAAGGATTTGCCGGGCAGATACTGCCCGATGGTAATATCGCTTAACATGTTGCCCGCTCCTTCCCTGCCGCCAGTGCACGCATAATTTCTGCTTTAACAGCCTGCGGCTCAAACAGATCGGTACGCACATTCAGACCGCGTTCTTTTAGTTCTAACAGCAGTTTTGTAAGGGTAGGTACATCCAGCCCTAATTCCCGCAGTTTTACCGGCTGTGCAAAAATTTCATGAGGTGTGCCTTCCAGCTGTATTTTCCCGTGGTCCATGACTATCATACGCTGCGCATAGCGCGCCATATCATCCATGCTGTGAGACACCATAATAATGGTCATCCCCTGCTGATGAAGCTGACCAAGCAGCTCCAGAAACTCCTCACGCCCCATAGGATCAAGCCCGGCTGTCGGTTCATCCAGAACCAGATATTTTGGTTTCATGGCCAGAACACCGGCAATGGCAACTTTTCGTTTCTGACCGCCGCTTAAATCGAAGGGCGACTGTTTTCGCAGCGTTTTATAATCCAGCTTCATCAACGCCATAGCCTCCTGCACACGTGCAGTCACGTCTGCATCCGATAACCCCATGCTGCGCGGCCCAAACCCGATATCCAGTTCGACGGTTTCTTCAAACAGCTGATATTCCGGATACTGAAATACCAGCCCTACCCGCATTCTCCGCTCTTTACGCTGCGCTTTTGTATCTTTACGGTTAATGTCTACGCCGTCAATCAGCACCTCGCCTTTTGAAGGTTTTAATAAACCGTTCAGATGCTGAATAAGGGTGGATTTGCCGGAACCGGTATGACCTACGATTCCGAGAAATTCACCCTCGTTAATGTTCAGACAAATATCCTGAAGCGCATGACTTTCTGCTGGAGAACCTTCCTGATATGTATAATATACATGATTCATCTCTAAGGACATAATTCTCTCACCATTTCCTCTATTGTCATGATATCTGCTGCAATATGTGTATCTTCTTTATGTAGCAACGCTGCCAGTTCCGCAATGGGCGGAACATCCAGCTGCATTTCTTTCAACAAGTCTACCTGCGTAAATACCTCTTTCGGTGTGCCGGACAGTACAATCCTGCCGTGATCCATCACCACAACCCGGTCAGCCAGTACGGCCTCCTCCATAAAGTGTGTGATATTGATAACGGTAATCCCTTCTTCCCGGTTTAACCGCTGCATGGTATCCATAACCTCTTTACGGCCGATTGGATCAAGCATGGCAGTTGGTTCATCAAAAACAATGTATTTCGGACGCATTGCAATAATTCCTGCAATGGCCACCCGCTGCTTCTGCCCGCCAGATAACAGATGCGGTCCTTTGTCTTTGAACTGGCTCATGCCAACCAAAGCCAGTGCTTCGTCCACTCTCTGCCGAATTAAGGCCGGCTCCATGCCCATGTTTTCCGGTCCGAATGCAACATCTTCTTCTACTGTTGTTGCAACCAGCTGGTTGTCCGGATTCTGAAATACCATGCCAACCATCTGTCGGATTGTCCATAAGTCTGCTTCGTTTGCTGTATCGACAGCGTCAACTTCAACTGTCCCTGCAGTTGGTAACAAAAGAGCATTCAAGTGCTTTGCTAATGTTGATTTGCCACAACCATTATGCCCTAACACAGCAATATGTTCTCCTTCATGAATATCCAGAGAAACATTATCTAACGCTTTGACTTCTTGCTTTGTTGATTCTTTTTTGTATATGTGTGTAACACGCTGAATACGAATCATTGTTTTTCACAGGAAACAATAGAAGTCAGGAACGAAATCCTGACTTCTACGCCTTTCTCCTTATACCAATTCAACAATAGCCATTGGTGTGCCATCGCCACGACGATAGCCAGCTTTTACCACGCGAGTGTAACCACCCTGACGTTCTTCGTATTTTGGAGCAATTTCGTCAAATAATTTTTTAGCTACATCTTCTTCAGTCAGATAAGCCAGAGCCTGACGGTAAGCATGCAGGTTGCCCTGTTTGCCCAGAGTAATCATTTTTTCTACTACTCTTCTAACTTCTCTTGCTTTTGGTTCAGTAGTTTCAATTTTACCGTATTTTAATACGGAAGTAGTCATATTTCTTAACAGCGCACGACGCTGAGAGCTGTTACGACCTAAATTTCTATGAGGCATTTCAGTTCCTCCTTTGCTACAAATTTAACGCTTATTCTTCTGTGGATCTTAAACTTAAGCCCAGAGCTTCCATTTTTTGCTGAACTTCTTCCAGGGATTTTTTACCCAGGTTACGAACTTTCATCATATCATCTTCTGTTTTCTGAGTTAATTCAGAAACAGTGTTGATACCAGCACGTTTCAGACAGTTATAGGAACGAACAGATAAGTCTAACTCTTCGATTGTCATATCTAAGATTTTGTTCTTTTCCTCTTCTTCTTTTTCAACCATGATTGGAACATGATCCATACCGTCGGTCAGACCTACAAATAATTTTAAGTGGTCGCTTAAAATTCTTGCAGCCAGACTAACTGCATCATCCGGTTTAATGCTACCGTTGCTCCATAATTCGATGGTCAGTTTATCATAGTCGGTACGCTGACCAACGCGTGTGTCTTCCAGATAGAAGTTCACTTTATGAATTGGAGTGTAGATAGAATCAATCGGAATTGTACCAATTGGCTGATCTTCCTTCTTGTTTTTCACAGAAGAAACATAACCACGGCCGCGTTCTACAACCATTTCGATGTATAAACGACTGTCGTCATCTAAAGTAGCAATGTGTAAGTCGCCATTCAGCACTTCAATTGCTTCTGTGGTGATGATGTCAGCTGCGGTTACTTCACCTGGTCCGTTGGCATCGATAACAATAATCTGCGGTTCATCCGCATCAGACTTCAGAGCCAGAGATTTGATGTTCAGAATAATATCCGCCACATCTTCTACGACACCAGGAACTGTAGAAAACTCGTGCAGAACGCCATCAATTTTGATGGATGTTACTGCTGTACCAGGCAGAGAAGACAGTAAGATACGTCTTAAGGAGTTCCCCAGTGTTGTCCCGTATCCTTTTTCAAGGGGTTCAACAACGAATTTACCATAAGTGTTATCGTCGCTCATTGCAACGCACTCAATATTTGGCTTTTCAATCTCAATCATATTTTTAACCTCCTACTTATACGCAGTATAATCTCAGAGTAATGATGATCAATTATTTGGAGTACAACTCAACAATCATCTGTTCTTCAACTGGTATATCGATATCTTCTTTGCTTGGCATTCTTACAACTTTAGCAGACAGATTGTCTACATCCAGTTCCAGCCATGCAGGAGGATTTTTGGAACCCAGAGCATCTGCTAATTCTTTGATCAGAGCAGAATCTTTGCTGGATTCTTTCAGCTGAATTACATCGCCAACTTTTAATTCCATGGATGGAATGTTAGCTTTTTTACCATTCAGTGTGAAGTGGTTGTGACGAACGAACTGTCTAGCCTGATTTCTGGAGGATGCGAAGCCTGCACGATAAACGATGTTATCGAAACGGGATTCCAGTAATACCAGCAGGTTTTCACCAGTTACGCCTTGTTTACGTTCAGCTCTGTCAAATAAGGTTTCGAACTGACCTTCCAGTACACCGTAAATACGACGAGCTTTCTGTTTTTCTCTTAACTGTAAACCATATTCACTCTGTTTGCTTCTACGCTGGCCGTGCTGACCAGGAGCATAACTTCTTTTTTCCATTGCACATTTGCCGGAGTAGCAACGATCACCTTTTAAAAACAGTTTCACGCCTTCTCTACGGCATAAACGACAAACAGGACCTGTATATCTAGCCATTCCTCTATTGCACCTCCTAGACTCTTCTACGTTTTGGTGGACGACAACCGTTATGAGGAATTGGAGTTACGTCCTTAATCATGCTTACTTCTAAACCAGCAGCCTGTAAAGAACGGATAGCCGCTTCTCTACCAGCACCTGGGCCTTTTACATAACATTCAACTTCTCTTAAGCCATGTTCCATTGCAGCTTTTGCAGCTACGTCAGCAGCTGTCTGTGCAGCAAATGGTGTGCTTTTTCTGGAGCCTTTGAAGCCCATGCCACCAGCACTAGCCCAAGATAAGGCATTACCATTCATATCGGTGATGGTAACGATTGTATTGTTAAATGTAGATTTGATATGGGCGATACCCTTATCAACATTTTTACGTTCTCTGCGTTTTACACGAGTATTAGCAGTTTTTGGTCTAGCCATTTAACATATCACCCCTTATTTTTTGCGTTTTGCACTTACGGTTTTAATTTTACCTTTACGTGTTCTTGCGTTTGTTTTTGTTCTCTGACCTCTTACTGGCAGACCTCTGCGGTGTCTTACACCACGGAAGCAACCGATTTCAGACAGACGTTTGATGTTCAGAGAAATTTCACGGCGCAGGTCGCCTTCAACCTTCATTTTGCCGATGATATCTCTTAATTTCTGTACTTCTTCTTCTGTCAGATCACGTACTCTTGTGTCAGGATTGATACCTGCTTCTGCAATGATTTTTTCAGAAGTAGCTCTGCCAATACCATAGATATATGTTAAGCCGATTACGACTCTTTTTTCTCTAGGTAAGTCAATACCAACGATTCGTGCCATTTACTGCACCTCCCTGAGAAGCTCTATTTATAATTAACCTTGTTTCTGTTTGTGTTTTGGATTTTCGCAAATAACCATTACAGCACCTTTACGGCGAATGATTTTGCATTTTTCACAAATTGGCTTTACAGAAGCTCTTACTTTCATTATTTATACCCTCCTTATAGGCAATAGGAAGTATCTTCTTACTTAAACCGGTAAGTAATCCGGCCGCGGCTCAGATCATATGGAGAGAGCTCAACTGTAACTCTGTCCCCCGGTAAAATTTTAATAAAATTCATTCTGATTTTACCGGAAACATGCGCCAGTACTTTATGGCCATTTTCCAGTTCAACCTGAAACATCGCATTTGGCAGAGGCTCAATAACAGTGCCCTCTACTTCAATGACATCCTTAGACATATGAGATAGCCTCCTTCATTACACCTTAACTCTTACAATTCCGTTAAAATCAATGGCCCATCCTCTGTTACCGCAACAGAGTGTTCAAAATGGGCAGACAACTGTTTATCGTTTGTAACAACAGTCCATCTGTCTTTTAAAACAGAGACATTATGAGTACCGACATTGACCATAGGCTCAATCGCCAGGCAATAACCAGCTTTCAGCCGTGGCCCCTGCCCCGGGTTTCCATAGTTCGGAATCTGCGGTTCTTCGTGCATGGCGCGGCCAATCCCATGACCACAGTAACCTCGTACCACAGAAAAACCATTGTCTTCCACATGAGTCTGCACAGCGTGGGATATGTCGGAGAGCCTGTTTCCAATAACGGCCTGCTCAATCCCTTTGTACAGACTTTCTTCTGTGACCTGCAACAACTTTTCTGCGGTCTCAGAAATCTCACCAATCGGTAAAGTTCTGGCTGCATCACCGTGATATCCATTGAGAATTGCTCCGATATCAATACTGATAATATCACCATTCTTTAATGTCTCTAAACCTGGAATCCCATGTACTACTACGTGATTAACGGAAGCACAGATTGTTGCCGGAAAACCATGATATCCTTTGAATGACGGCTTTGCGCCTCTGGAGATAATATAGTCTTCCGCAATCTGGTCCAGTTCTTTGGTACTAACGCCTGGTTTCGCAGCTTTAGCGAGTTCCTCGTGAGTTTCAGCCACGATACGGCCTGCATCGCGCATATACTGAATCTCACGGGAAGATCTTGCATGAATCATGCTTATTTGCTCCCTAAAGCAGTACGAATGTCAGCTAATACATCTTCCATCGATTTACTGCCATCGATAGAACTCATAATACCTTTGGATTGATAGTACTCGATTAATGGTGCAGTCTGAGCTGCATATACATCTAATCGGTTACTAACTGTTTCAACTTTATCGTCGTTGCGCTGGTATAATTCACCACCGCATTTATCGCAGACGCCTTCTACTTTTGGCGCTTTGTTGGTTACATGGAAAGTAGCACCGCATGCTCTGCAAACCCGGCGACCGGTTAAACGGTCAACCAGAAATGCTTTGTCAACTTCAATGTTAACAACTCTGTCTAATGCTAAATCCAGTTCCGCTAAAATGCCATCCAGAGCATCTGCCTGCTGTACGGTTCTTGGGAACCCATCCAGCAGAAAACCGCCTTTGCAGTCATCTTCTGCCAGACGTTCTTTTACGATTCCAACTGTAACTTCGTCCGGTACCAGCTGACCCTGATCCATGTAGCTTTTCGCTTTCAGACCCAGTTCAGTACCTTCTTTCTGTGCTTTACGGAACATATCCCCGGTAGAGATATGAGGAATCTGATATAACTCAACCAGTTTTTCCGCCTGTGTACCTTTGCCGGCACCAGGAGGCCCCATCAGTATAATTTTCACTGTAATCCCTCCAAATCAGATTATTTCATAAAGCCTTCGTAGCTGCGCATCAGCAGAGAAGCTTCCAGCTGTTTCATGGTATCTAACGCAACACCTACAACGATCAGCAGTGCTGTACCGCCGAAGTACAGTTCCAGGTTCAGCAGACCCATCAGCACAGCTGGCAGAACAGCGATTGCTGCTAAGAACAGTGCGCCGAACAGAGTGATACGACCCATTACTTTGGAAATGTAATCAGCAGTTGGTCTACCTGGACGTAAGCCCGGGATAAAACCACCGTTTTTCTTGATATTTTCTGCAACGTCTACTGGATTAAATGTAATCGCAGAGTAGAAGTAGGTGAAGAAAATAATCAGTAATGCGTATAAGAAATTATAGAAGATGCCGGAGGCATCAAAAATGTTTGCAATTGTGGTGGCAAAACCGCTGTTCGGGAAGAAGGAAGCGATTGTACCTGGGAACATCAGAATGGACATCGCGAAGATTACCGGAATAACCCCTGCGGAGTTCACTTTGATAGGAATATGAGTGGACTGGCCACCATAAACTTTACGACCCACTACACGTTTTGCATACTGTACAGGAATTCTTCTCTGACCTTCGTGAATAGCTACTACTGCAACGATTGCAGCGTAAGCAATTACTGCGAACAGTAATACAACCAGGAACCCGATTACGCCGTTTGCTGCAACATATTCATACAGATAGAATAAACCAGAAGGAATACGGGAAACAATCCCTGCAAAGATGATTAAGGAAATACCGTTGCCGATACCCTTTTCTGTAATCAACTCACCGATCCACATTAAGCATGCTGTACCAGCAGTTAATGTCAGCGCGATTAACGCAATGCTGCCAATGGAAGAATCCACTAAAGCCTGTTTAAACCCGAAGGAAACACCAATCGCCTGAACGAATGCTAATACTACAGTTAAGTATCTGGTATATTCAGCAATTTTCTTACGGTCTTCTTTTGCCATCTGTTCCAGTGTAGGAACGATAACAGTTAACAGCTGCATGATAATGGATGCATTGATGTATGGTGTGATACTCATCGCAAAGATGGAGAAGTTTTTAAACGCACCACCGGAAATCATATCAAAGAACCCTAACAGTTTCGCCTGATCTGCCATCTGGCCGATGATATCAAGGTTAACGTTTGGTACTGGAATATGAGTCCCGATACGGAACACCAGAAACATCAGCAGTGTAAAAAGAATCTTTTTACGGGTATCCTCAGCTTTAATTGCACTTTTGAGAGTTGATAACAATTAAATCACCTCAACTCGGCCGCCAGCAGCTTCGATTTTTTCCTGAGCGGATTTACTGAATGCATTTGCTTTTACAACGAATGCTTTTGTAACTTCGCCATTACCCAGGATTTTAACGCCGCCGTTTTTCACCTGTTTTACGATGCCGTTATCGAATAACAGCTCTGGTGTAATTTCAGTATTTGCTTCAAAACGATCCAGACGATCCAGGTTTACTTCTGTGTATTCTACTTTGAATACAGCATTGGAGAAACCTCTTTTTGGCATACGACGCTGTAATGGTGTCTGACCACCTTCGAAGCCTGGGCCTTTACCGCCGCCGGAGCGAGCTTTCTGACCTTTATGACCTTTACCGGCAGTTTTACCTAAACCGGAACCAATACCTCTACCTTTACGCTTTGGAGCCTGTTTAGACCCTTCAGCAGGTTTTAACTCATGGAGTTTCACTTGAAAACACCTCCTACGTTAAGCTTACACTTCTTCAACACTTACTAAGTGATGAACTTTAGCAATCATACCTCTGATAACAGCTGTGTCTTCCTGTACAACGGAGCTGTTTGTTTTCTTAAGGCCGAGAGATTTTACAACATTTCTCTGTCTTTCAGAGGAACCGATTACACTTTTAACTAAAGTAATTTTAATCTGTGCCATCTCAGAATCCCCCTTAACCTAAGATTTCTTCAACGGTTTTACCACGCAGTCTTGCTACATCTTCTACTCTCTTCATGGAGCCTAAGCCCTGCATAGTAGCTTTAACGATGTTCAGACTTGTGTCAGAACCCAGAGATTTTGCTAAGATATTTTTAATACCTGCTAATTCTACAACCGCACGTACTGCACCGCCAGCGATAACCCCGGTACCAGGTGCTGCTGGTCTTAACATTACACGGCCTGCACCGTAACGACCAACGATTTCGTGTGGGACTGTACCATTTACTACAGGTACTTCAATCAGATTTTTCTTTGCATCTTCGATGCCTTTACGGATTGCTTCAGGTACTTCATTTGCTTTACCCATACCTACACCAACAATACCGTTTTCGTTACCAACAACAACCAGAGCGCTGAAGCTCATACGACGACCACCTTTAACGGTTTTCGCTACGCGGTTGATCTGGACAACTTTTTCTTTTAATTCATAGTTGTTAGCATCTATTCTTGCCAATATCTTCCCCTCCTTCGTCCTTGATTAGAAGTCAAGACCGGCCTCTCTAGCACCTTCTGCCAGAGCTTTGATACGACCATGATAGAGGTTGCCACCCCGGTCAAACACTACTTTTTCGATACCTTTTTCCAGTGCTTTTTTCGCTACAGCTTCGCCAACTGCTTTTGCTGCATCGCTCTTTGTACCGTCAACTTTAACTTCTAAAGTGGAAGCGGATACCAGAGTGTTACCTACTGTATCGTCAATAATCTGAGCATAGATATGCTGTGTACTTCTAAATACTGCTAAACGTGGTCTAACTGCAGTCCCTTTGATTTTGTTTCTGCTTCTCCAGTGTTTTTTCTGGCGAATCGCTTTTCTTGGGGTTGCTTTAATCACGTTACTTCACTCCTCTCATTGGAGCTGGCCCTCTAACTAGAGGAACGGCTATTATTTACCGCCAGATTTACCAGCTTTCAATTTAACAACTTCGCCTGCATAACGGATACCTTTACCTTTGTAAGGTTCTGGTTCGCGTACAGCGCGGATATTTGCTGCCAGGCTGCCAACTTTTTCTTTATCGATACCTTTAACAACGATCTGTGTTGGAGCTGGAACTTCGATTTCCATGCCATCTTCAGGTTCAAATTCAACAGGATGGGATTTACCAACCTGCAGAACCAGTTTTTTACCCTGCATCTGTGCTCTGTAACCTACACCAACCAGTTCCAGGTTTTTGGAGTAACCCTGAGTTACACCAACTACCATGTTGTTTAACAGTGTGCGGGTCAGACCCCACAGTGCATTTTTGCTGTCATCTGGGCAAACAACTTTCACCTGGCCGTTTTCCTGTTCCAGGATCATATCAGGATGTAATTGTTTTTCTAACTGACCTTTTGGCCCTTTTACAGTTACATAGTTACCTTCAGCGATTGTTACTTCAACGCCGTCAACAATGCTAATAGGCAGTTTACCAATACGGGACATTTTTGCACCTCCTGAACTACCAAGTTTTCTTTATCTTACCATACGTAGCAGATAACTTCGCCGCCTAAGCCGAGCTTACGAGCCTCTTTATCTGTCATAATTCCTTTAGAGGTAGAGATGATTGCAATCCCTAAGCCACCTAATACTTTTGGAATTTCGTCTTTTTTGCAATATACTTTCAGGCCTGGTTTACTAATACGTTTTAAGCCAGAAATAACTTTTTCACGATTAGCACCATATTTCAGGTATACACGGATGATACCCTGTTTTCCATCTTCAACCTGCTCATAGTCTTTAATGAAACCTTCGTTTTTCAGGATTTCAGCTAAAGCAGTTTTGGTTTTGGAAGCAGGAATTTCCACTTTCTCGTGCATAACCATATTTGCATTACGAATTCTTGTTAAAAAATCTGCAATTGGATCTGTCATTACCATTTACAGCGACCCCCTTCCATACATTAACGTTTTACCAGCTGGCTTTTGTTACGCCAGGCAGTTGGCCTTTATAAGCTAATTCACGGAAACATACTCTGCAAAGACCAAATTTACGCATATATGCATGTGGACGTCCGCAAACTTTACATCTATTTACTTCTCTTACTTTGTATTTAGGCGCTTTACGCACCTTCATGGATGTTTTTGCCACAGGATTACCTCCTAATCAATTAACTTGCAAATGGCATACCCAGGAGTTTCAGCAGTGCTCTGCCTTCTTCGTCAGTTTTTGCTGTTGTAGCAAAAATGATTTCCATACCTCTGAGTTTATCAATTTTATCGTATTCGATTTCAGGGAAGATTAACTGTTCTTTCAGACCCAGGCTGTAGTTACCTCTACCGTCGAAAGATTTTGGAGAAACCCCTCTGAAGTCACGTACACGTGGCAGCGCTACGCTTACCAGTCTATCAACGAACTCATACATACGGTCGCCGCGCAGAGTTACTTTTACGCCTACTGGCATACCTTCTCTTAATTTGAAACCAGCGATAGATTTTTTAGCTCTGGTTACAACTGGTTTCTGACCAGTGATCAGAGTTAAATCATTCAGAGCTGCATCCAGAGCTTTTGGGTTTGCTACAGCTTCACCCAGACCGATGTTGATAACAACTTTATCCAGCTTTGGAATAGCCATTACGTTTGTATATTTGAACTGTTCCTGTAATGCAGGCACAACTTCATTCAGATATTTATCTTTTAATCTAGCCATTTCAATATAGCCTCCTTTCCAACAAGACTATCGATTAAAGTGCTTTACCACATTTACGGCAAACACGAATTTTTTTGCCATTCTCGATGGTGTGCGCTACTCTTACGCCTTTTTTGCAGGTGCTGCAGTAAGGCATTACGTTAGATACGTGAATAGCTGCTTCTTTCTCGATAATACCACCCTGTGGCATTTTCTGTGTTGGTTTTGTGTGACGTTTAACGATAGCAACGCCTTCCACAACAACTTTGTCCTGGCTTGGGATTACATGAATCACTTTACCAGTTTTGCCTTTATCTTTACCAGCGATTACGATTACTTCATCGCCTTTTTTAACGTTCATTTTTGCCACTATTTTCACCTCCACGGCTACGGCTTACAGCACTTCAGGAGCCAGAGATACGATTTTCATGAAATCTTTATCACGCAGTTCTCTAGCTACTGGCCCAAAGATACGGGTTCCTCTTGGGCTCTTATCATCTTTAATGATAACAGCTGCATTTTCACTAAAGCGGATGTAAGAACCATCAGCTCTGCGAACAGATTCTTTTGTTCTAACAACTACTGCTTTTACTACATCACCTTTCTTGACAACGCCACCAGGTGTTGCTTCTTTAACAGCAGCAATAATGATATCACCTACGGATGCATAACGACGACCTGTACCACCCAGTACGCGGATGCACAGTAATTCTTTAGCACCTGTATTGTCACCGACTTTCAGTCTGGTTTCTTGTTGAATCATCTCAGGTTACCTCCTTCCGGCAACATCTCGTTGTGAAAAAACTACACAACTTATACGATTGTAGCCTTTTCAGTAATTTCAACAACACGCCATCTTTTATCTTTACTCAGTGGACGTGTTTCCATAATTTTTACTTTATCTCCTACTTTGCAGGCATTTTCTTCGTCATGAGCTTTATATTTTTTAGTCATGGCAGTGATTTTGCCGTACAGAGGATGACGGAAATGGCTTTCGACAGAAACTGTAACAGTTTTGTCCATTTTGTCGCTTACAACAACGCCGTAGCGAACTTTACGATTCCCTCTTTCCACGTTGTAACCTCCTCACTCGAGCCTAGGCCTGTTCTTTAATTTCACGTTCCCGTAAAACAGTTTTTGCTTTTGCAATGTCTTTACGGATTTCTTTGATTTTCATTGGATTTTCTAACTGGCCAGTAGCCATCTGGAAACGCAAATTGAACAGTTCTTCTTTGAGATCTACAACTTTCTTTTCTAATTCAGCTGTGCTTAAGTCTCTCAGTACCTTAACCTTCATTTACGTCACCGCCTTCTCTTTTAACAAATTTACATTTAACAGGTAATTTATGCATTGCTAAACGCAGCGCTTCTCTAGCTGTTTCTTCAGGAACGCCAGCCAGTTCAAACATAACTCTACCTGGTTTAACTACTGCTACCCAGTAATCAGGAGAACCTTTCCCGGAACCCATACGTACTTCAGCAGGTTTTGCTGTTACAGGATGATCTGGGAAGATTTTGATCCAAACTTTACCACCACGTTTGATGTAACGAGTCATCGCAATACGGGCAGCTTCGATCTGACGGTTGGTGATCCAAGCACCTTCCAGCGCCTGTAAACCATATTCACCGTATGTTACTTTTGTACCTTTGTGCGCTTCACCTTTCAGGCTTGCACGATGTGGTCTACGCCATTTTACTCTTTTTGGCACCAACATGATTAGTTGCCTCCTTCCTTAGCTTGAGCAGTTTTCGCTTCAGGAAGAACTTCCCCTTTGTAGATCCAAACTTTTACACCAATTTTACCGTAAGTTGTATCTGCTTCTGCGAAACCGTAATCGATGTCGGCACGTAATGTGTGCAGAGGCACTTTACCTTCGCTTGCCCATTCTGTACGAGCGATATCAGCGCCAGCCAGACGACCGGACAGTGCAACTTTGATACCTTCAGCGCCGGATTTCATAGCACGACCAATAGCCTGTTTCATAGCTCTGCGGAATGCTACACGTCTTACCAGCTGAGCAGCTGTAGCTTCAGCAACCAGCTGAGCATTTGCTTCTGGTCTTTTTACTTCCTGGATATTGATGTTAACCTGTTTGCCTGTCATGGCTTCCAGTTCTTTACGCAGTTTTTCGATTTCAGCACCTTTAGCACCGATTACGATACCAGGTTTTGCAGTGTGAATTGTCACTCTCAGTTTGGTGTTACCAGTTCTTTCAGTGATAATATCTGCAACGCCGCTTTCGAATAATTTTGCTTTAACAAATTTACGGACCTTCAGATCTTCATGGAGGAGTTCTACATAATTCTTATCAGCATACCATCTAGCGTCCCAGTCTTTAATGACGCCGATACGCAAACCTTTAGGACTTACCTTTTGACCCACTGAGTGATCCCTCCTTATCTTTCGCTAACCATTACTGTAATATGGCTTGTTCTTTTACGGATACCATCCGCTCTGCCCATTGCTCTAGGTTTAAATCTTTTTAAAGAAGCACCCTGATCAACGTAGGCTGTGCTTACATACAGGTTATCAACATTCATGTTGTAGTTATGTTCAGCATTTGCCACAGCAGATTTCAGTACATTTTCAACTAATGCAGCACCTTTATGAGGTGTGAATTTTAAAATCGCATATGCTTCTCCAACACTTTTGCCACGGATCAGGTCAACTACCTGACGAGCTTTTCTTGGAGAAATTCTAACGAATTTAGCGACAGCTTTAGCTTCCATTGCTAAACCCCCTCTCTCAATTCTATCTCACGGAACTCGACCGTTCGGTGTCAACGTGACCTTTAAAAGTACGTGTTGGCGCAAATTCGCCCAGTTTATGACCAACCATATCTTCGGTTACATAAACAGGAACATGTTTGCGACCATCATGAACAGCGATTGTATGACCAATGAATTCAGGGAAGATTGTAGAACTACGGGACCATGTTTTGATAACTTTTTTGTCACCAGATTCATTCATAGCCACGATTCTGTTGTACAATTTCTCTTCAACATAAGGGCCTTTTTTCAATGATCTACTCATGAGGATTTTTGCCTCCCTTCGCGCAAGCTAATTATTTCTTGCGTGATTTAACAATATATTTGTCGTTAATGTTGTTTTTCTTACGAGTGTTGCCACCGTGTGCAGATTTACCCCATGGGCTAACTGGACATTTGCGGCCTACAGGAGCACGACCTTCACCACCACCGTGTGGATGGTCATTAGGGTTCATTACAGAACCGCGAACGGTAGGTCTTACACCCATCCAACGAGTACGACCAGCTTTACCAATGTTAATGATTTCGTGTTCCAGGTTACCTACCTGACCAACTGTAGCGCGGCATCTAACCAGTACTAATCTCATTTCACCGGATGGCAGTCTCAGTGTAGCATATTTGCCTTCTTTCGCCATCAGCTGAGCAGATGTACCAGCTGCACGGCATAACTGAGCACCTTTTTCTGGTTTTAATTCAATGTTGTGAATTACGGTACCAACTGGGATGTTGTCGATTGGTAAGCAGTTACCAACTTTGATATCGGATTCTGGGCCAGATACGATTACGTCGCCAACTTTTAAGCCGTTTGGTGCGATGATATATCTTTTTTCACCATCAGCGTAGTTCAGCAGCGCGATACGTGCGGAACGGTTTGGATCGTATTCGATTGTTGCAACTCTGGCTGGAATATTGTCTTTAGTACGTTTAAAGTCAATTACCCGGTACTGTCTTTTGTGACCGCCGCCGTGATGACGAACAGTGATGCAACCATGAGCATTTCTACCAGCTTTTTTCTTCATAGGAGCCAGTAAGGATTTTTCTGGTTTGCTTGCTGTAATTTCATCAAATGCGGATACGGTCATCTGACGTCTACCAGGAGAAGTAGGCTTAAAACTTTTTACTGCCATTGCAGTTCCCTCCTTCTGGATTGTATCAATTTATATCAGATTACATACCTTCAAAAATTTCAATGCTGTCGCCTTCAGCTAACTGAACAATGGCTTTTTTGTAATCAGAAGTTTTGCCTTCATAACGGCCCATACGTTTCATTTTACCATTGATACGTACAGTGTTTACATCAACAACTTTTACTTTGAAGATTTCTTCAATAGCTTTTTTGATTTCAATTTTGTTAGCTTTTAATGCTACTTTGAAAACATATTTGTTGTGTTCCATCAGGCCGATGGATTTTTCTGTTACAACAGGTTTGATAATGATATCACGTGCTTCCATTATGCCAGCACCTCCTCAACCTTAGCGATTGCGTCTTTGGTGATGATCAGTTTGTTGTGTGCTAACAGATCATATACATTAACGGATGCAGCTGCTACTGGTGTAACCCCTTCAATATTACGAGCAGATTTGATTACGTTTTCATCTACTTCAGCGGTAACAACTAATGCTTTCGCATCAACATTTAATGCGTTCAGAACTTTAACCATTTCTTTTGTTTTTGGCTGGTCAAAGTTTAATGTATCTAATACGATAATATCGTTTTCAGCAACTTTGCTGGACAGAACGGATTTCAGAGCCAGACGTCTTTTTTTCTTTGGAATAGAGAAGCTATAACTTCTTGGTTTTGGCCCGAAGATAATAGCACCGCCACGCCACAGTGGAGAACGGCTTGTGCCTACACGTGCACGACCTGTCCCTTTCTGTCTCCATGGTTTGCGGCCGCCGCCTCTCACTTCACCTCTGGATTTTGTGCAGTGAGTACCCTGGCGCCAGCTAGCCATCTGCATTACAACAGCTTCATGTACAACGCTTTCATTTGGTTCGATACCGAATACTGCATCATTCAGTTCGATTTCGCCAACCTGATTGCCTTCTACATTTAATAAAGCTACTTTTGGCATTTGTAGTTTCCTCCTTTCTTACGACACTAATTATTTCGCTTTTACAGCACTTTTAATAGTAATCATGGATTTGTTAGGACCTGGTACGGAACCTTTCACTAACAGCAGATTTTTTTCAGCATCTACTTTTACTACCTGCAGATTCTGAACTGTGATTTTCAGACCACCCATGCGACCTGGCAGTGGACGACCTTTGAATACGTGGTTTGGACCCAGCGCACCCAGGGAACCGGAACGACGGTGGTATTTGGAACCGTGACCCATAGGACCTCTGGACTGACCGCAGCGTTTAATGCTACCCTGGAAACCTTTACCTTTGCTGATACCAGTTGCATCGATGATGTCACCAGCTTCGAAAATGTCAGCTTTGATTACCTGACCCAGCTGATATTCAGCAGCGTTTTCAACGCGGAATTCTCTTAAATATCTCATTGGTTTTGCCTGTGCTTTTGCAAAGTGACCTTTCTGAGGTTTGTTTGCACGCACTTCTTTGATTTCATCAAAACCAACCTGAATGGCTTCATAACCATCATTATCAGTAGTTTTTGTCTGGATAACTGTGCAAGGGCCTGCTTCGATTACTGTTACAGGAATTGCTTTACCTTCTGGAGAAAAGATCTGAGTCATCCCAACTTTTTTACCTAAAATAGCTTTCATCTTGCCACCTCCTTAAGCTTAACAAACGATTATAATTTGATTTCGATTTCAACGCCGGATGGTAAATCCAAACGCATCAGAGCTTCAACAGTTTTCTGATTGTGATCAAAGATGTCAATCAGACGTTTATGAGTTCTCATTTCGAACTGTTCACGGGAGTCTTTGTTTACATGAGGAGATCTCAGGATTGTAAACACATTTTTTTCGGTCGGCAGTGGAACCGGACCGGAAACTTTGGCTCCTGTTTTTTTCGCTGTTTCAACGATTTTCTGTGCAGACTGATCCAGTAATTTGTGATCGAATGCTTTTAAACGAATTCTGATTTTCTGTTTTGCCATGTTTTTCCCTCCTTCGCGCCCGATTAACGGACATTCTCCACGGAAGTTACCTAGCACACGGTGTCTGGCGTGTCGCCGCCGCTAGCAATCTACCGCTTCATCGCATGTCTTACGCAACTCCTAAATATTATCACAC
>DAISWV010000004.1:0-18367 GCA_036826195.1 Peptococcaceae bacterium
GGTGTTAAACGAGCGGGAGGATCCGGTAATCTTTATTCTGTGGGGCGGCAATGCCCGCAGCAAGAAAAAATATATCGACACATCGCGGCACCATATCATTGAGTCGGTACATCCAAGCCCATTATCAGCATATAATGGGTTCTTCGGGAGCAAGCCGTTCAGCCGCGCCAACGAACTGCTGGTGCAGATGGGCAAAACGCCGATTGACTGGCAGATTCCAAATATTTAATATTGGAGAACAATGAAACCAAGAAAAATATAAAAACATACGAAAACACAAAAGCCCTCCTGATTTCTCGGGAGGGTTTTCTGTATGCTCTGAAGGATCTGCATGGTTTTCCGTAAACTTTTTATAATCTGTTTTTTATAGAGTTTTTTCTGTCACAACCCTGCATACCCTGCAGAACTCTACTGGTTGAGCGAAACAACCCTTCAGGAATCCGTCAGGAACTATTCAGGATGGTTCAGAATTTCAAAAAGAAAAACAAAAAACGCTTACCGCAATGCGATAAGCGTTTCTGGTGCCTCGAGCCGGAATCGAACCAGCGACACGAGGATTTTCAGTCCTCTGCTCTACCGACTGAGCTATCGAGGCAGATACGACGCAGAAGGGACTCGAACCCTCGACCTCCAGCGTGACAGGCTGGCATTCTAACCGGCTGAACTACTGCGCCATATGAAAAATGACATGTACGGGATTCGAACCCGTGAATGCCAGCGTGAAAGGCTGGTGAGTTAAGCCCCTTCTCCAACATGCCATAAAATGATGCGCTATCCGCGACTCGAACGCGGGACACCCTGATTAAAAGTCAGGTGCTCTGCCGACTGAGCTAATAGCGCATTTGGGCTTTGTGACCGTTATGTGTCAGCCACAGTTATATATAATACAGACAGTTGGACAAAAAGTCAAGCGAAAATTTGAAAATTTTTTAGATTTTTTAAAGATTTTTTGAGTTGTAATGTTTTTAGAGTTCCATCTATATGTTTCATAACCAAAAAAGAAGGTCGGATACCATTTTCTGTGTTTAGACATGTTCATATAGCAGGACGGGAATATTTTTCTGCGTGTCGAGATTGAAATGAACAGATGCGCGCGTTGTCTTGTAGTACTGGACGAAGTCCAGAATACAAAAGACAATGCAAGCAGATGTACATTTCACGAGGGTGTCAGAAAAATGATTCCCGTCCTGCTGTCTGCTATCAGTCATACAAAAAACCGGCACAGCCAATGGCCATGCCGGAATAAATAATTCAGAAATTATTTTAAGCTTTTGATGAAGCGTTCGATACGAACCAGTGCTTCTTTGATGTTTTCCATGGAGGAAGCATAGCTAACGCGGATGAAACCTTCACCGCTAGCACCGAATGCGTTACCAGGAACAACTGCAACTTTTTCAGCCATCAGCAGTTTTTCGCAGAATTCTTCACTGCTTAAGCCGGTTGTTTTAATGCAAGGGAAGCAGTAGAAAGCGCCTTTTGGTTCGAAGCAGGACAGACCCATATCACGGAAGCCCTGTACGATTACTTTTCTTCTTTCATCGTAGGATTCTACCATTTTAGCAACTTCTTCAGCACCGCTGCGTAAGCCTTCCAGAGCTGCGTACTGACCCATAGTTGGAGCACTCATGATGCCGTACTGGTGGATTTTGGTGATTGCAGCAACAACATCTTTAGGACCGCATGCAAAACCAATTCTCCAACCGGTCATAGCGAATGCTTTAGAGCAGCCGTTCAGTACCAGAGAACGTTCTTTCATACCTGGCAGAGCTGCGAAGGAGTAGTGTTTTTCGCCGCCGTATACCAGTTCACTGTAGATTTCGTCACAGATTACAAACAGGTCGTGTTTTACAACGATGTCAGCAATTGCTTCGTAGTCTTCTTTTTTCATGATACCGCCAGTTGGGTTGTTTGGATATGGCAGTAACAGAACTTTGGAGTTAGGAGTAATTTTCTTTTCCAGTTCTTCTGCGGTTAAGCGGAATTCGTCTTTTTCGAATGTGTTAACGGATACTGGAGTACCGCCAGCCATTGTAGTTAATGGGCCGTAGCATACGAAGGATGGGTCTGGAATCAGAACTTCATCGCCAGGTGCTAATAATGCACGGAATGCCAGGTCGATTGCTTCGGAAGCACCTACAGTTACCAGTACTTCAGTAGCAGCATCGTAGCTCAGGTCGTATTTGCTCAGGTAGTTGCAGATTTCCTGACGCAGTTCGATTAAACCAGCATTGGATGTGTAAGCGGTTTTCCCTTTGTTCAGAGATTCGATACCAGCATCAATCATCAGTTTTGGTGTTACGAAGTCTGGTTCCCCGATACTTAAGGACAGACAGCCTTCCATGGATGCAGCCAGGTCGAAGAATTTACGAATCCCGGATGGTGGCAGATCAACAACTTTTTTACTTACGTAGTTAGACATTTGAAAATCACCTTTCTTTTATTAAAATTTTAAAGTTATCACAATATGTCGCAGAGACAGGGATACTGTATACAATAACCCGCTCCTCTCTAAATTATAGTATAACACAGAAGGAAAAGCAGTAGTAAATTTATTTCTGCAGTGAAAAGAATTTTAATATCTTGTATTACCGGAAATGTGGAAAAAAGTACAGGGACGATGTGAATTATAACAAAGTAATAAACAAGCAAAGCGATAACATTTACTAAATAATATTGTTCATCTGAAATGTGTTTCTATATAATAATTATTATGATAAGAGAGAAACTGGACATCTGTATTTTTATTGAGAGAATCTGAGAAACAAAGATTAATAAAATAAAATGGGACGAAAACGGAGGGTGAATCAAATGGAAAAACTTTATTTTAACGGAGATATTATTACAATGGAAGGCGAAAGCCAGTATGCAGAGGCTGTTCTGGTTGCGGATGGAAAAATCAAAGCAGCAGGGGCATATGATGAAATAGCGGCACAGAAAAGTGCCGACTGTGAACTGGTAGATTTACAGGGAAAAACGTTAATGCCCGGCTTTATTGATGCACACGGGCACTGCACCATGACACCTGCATTTGCAAGTCTGTGTGATTTATCGGTCTGCAATAACTTTGATGAGATTGTAGCTGCTCTGAAAGCATTTATGGAAGAGCGTCAGATTACTGCCGGGGAACCGGTACTTGGTGTAAACTACGATAACAATTTCCTGGCGGAACAGGCTCATCCGCATCGTGATTTACTGGATCAGGTATCGACCGAACATCCGGTTGTGATTATACATGTATCTATTCATGCAGCATGCGGCAACAGCCTTGCGCTGCAGGGCATCGGTTATACCGATGATATGGCAGAGGTTCCAGGCGGTGAGCTGGGCCGCTATGAAGACGGCCGTATCAATGGTTATCTGGCGGAGGCAGCTATGTATCCGCTGTTTGGGCACTTGATGAAGGTTATGAATGATATTATGAACGTATGGGACTTTGGTCAGAATCTGTATTTATCTAACGGGATTACAACCGTTCAGGAAGGTGCCGGCAATGCAGGCAATCTGGGGCTGTTAAATGCACTGGATGCAGCAGATAAAGTAAAAATGGACGTAGTTGTATATCCTTCTTTCGGTGCATTAGGCGGTGAAATTGAACAGATTCGGGAAACAAACGCCGATTTGCTGAAGCAGTATAAAGGCCATATTAAAATCGGCGGTTATAAACTGGTTCTGGATGGTTCCCCGCAGGCAAGAACTGCATGGATGACAGAACCTTATGTGGGCGGCGGCTGCGGTGTTCCGATTTTGGAAGACAGTTTTGTTCTGGAGTGTATGCGAAAAGCACTGGCGGATGATATGCAGACACTGGTGCACTGCAACGGTGATGCTGCCGGTGATCAGTTCCTGAATGCGTTTGAAGCGGCTTATCAGGAATCTGATAATGCTAATAAAGATAATCTGCGCTTTACAATGATTCATTGCCAGACAGCGCGCAGAGATCAGTTTGAAAAAATGGCGAAATACAAAATGATTCCTTCCATTTTCACTGGCCACATTAATTACTGGGGAGATGTTCACATGAAAAACTTCGGAGATGTGCGCGGCAGCCGCGTAAGTCCGGTAAAAGATGCGCTGGATTTAGGGCTTGTGTATAATTTCCATACCGATACACCGGTTACCAGACCAGACCTGCTGCATTCGGTATGGGCAGCGGTGAACCGTGTAACACGCAGCGGCAGAGTCATCGGCGAAGAACAGAAAGTGGGCGTATACGATGCACTGAAAGCCATTACCATCAATGCTGCGTATGCATATTTCGAAGAAGATTCCAAAGGTTCTATCAAGGCTGGTAAACGGGCTGACCTGACCATTCTGACTGCGAACCCGTTAAAAGTGGATCCAATGGCTATTAAAGATATTAAAGTAGTAGAAACGATTAAAGACGGCGTGACTGTTTATAAAGCGTAACAGAAAAACAGAGTATTCTGCGCAGCCGGATGCTCCGGCTGCGTCTTTTTGTATCCGGAAAATATATGCAAAATAACCTATGTTCTCATATCCTAAATGATATTATTTATTTGTTATATTTTTATGTATAATTTCTATATAGCTAGTTGTACGGTTCTATAATAATAATTTTTTATTCTCAGGAGGATTCGTATCTATGGAAAAATTATATTTCAACGGTGATATTATCACCATGGAAGGCGAAGGCCAGTATGTAGAAGCAGTTCTGGTTGCAGACGGCAAAATCAAAGCTGCCGGTGCATACGACGAAGTAGCTGCACAGAAAGGTGCAGACTGCGAAATCGTTGACCTTGCGGGCAAAACTCTGATGCCTTCCTTTATCGACGCACACAGCCACGCAGCATCCATGGCTCCGATGTTTGCAAGCCTGTGCGACCTGGCACCATGCAATAACTTTGATGAAATCGCAGCTGCACTGAAAAAATACATCGAAGAAAAACAGGTTCCAGCTGGCGAAATGGTAGTTGGTATCAACTATGACGACAGCTTCCTGGCAGAACAGAGACACCCACATCGTGACCTGCTGGATTCCGTATCCACTGAACATCCAATCGTAATCATGCATGTATCCGTTCATATGATCGTGGCAAACAGCCTGGCTCTGGCAAGCGTAAACTTTAACGAAGATATGGCAGAAATCCCTGGCGGCGAAATCGGCCGTTACGAAGATGGCCGTCTGGACGGTTATCTGGCAGAGGCTTCCTCCTACGCGTTAATCGGCGGCATCTTTGCTTCCATGCAGCAGAAAATGGCTCAGCTGTGGCTGGTAGCTCAGGATATGTACCTGTCCTACGGTATTACAACTGTACAGGATGGCGGTTCCGCTCCTGCAGTTGTAAATATGATGCAGCAGTTTGACAAAGCTGGCATGGTAAAACTGGATACCATCGTATACACTTCCTACGATCCAGCTCTGGCTGATGCATGGGAAGGTTTAAAACCTGTTCATCGCAACTATGACGGCCATGTAAAACTGGGCGGTATCAAAATCGTTCTGGATGGTTCTCCACAGGCAAGAACCGCATGGATGACCGAACCATATGTAGGTTCTGATGACTGCGGCGTAGCAATCAAAAAAGACGAAGAAGTAGAAGCATGCGTAAAAATGGCTCTGGACTTCGACGCACAGCTGTTAGCTCACTGCAACGGTGATGCTACCGGTGACCAATACCTGAACAGCATCGAAAAAATGCTGCCGCTGTCTGACAACGCAAACAAAGAAAATCTGCGTTTCACCATGATTCACTGCCAGACTGCTCGTAAAGACCAGATTGAAAGAATGGCAAAACTGAACATGATTCCATCCATCTTTGTTGCTCACGTAAACTACTGGGGCGATGTACACATGAAAAACTTCGGGCCAGTTCGCGGCAGCCGTGTAAGCCCTGTAAAAGATGCGCTGGATGCAGGTTTAGTATACAACTTCCACACCGATACACCAGTAGTAAAACCAGACCTGCTGCACTGCGTATGGACTGCTGTAAACCGTGTAACACGCAGCGGCCAGACCATCGGTGAAGATCAGAAAGTCGGCGTATACGATGCACTGAAAGGTATCACTATCAATGCAGCTTACGCATACTTTGAAGAAGACTCCAAAGGCTCTATCAAAGCAGGCAAACGTGCTGACCTGGTAGTTCTGGACAGCAACCCTCTGAAAGTGGATCCAATGGCTATTAAAGATATCAAAGTTCTGGAAACTATCAAAGACGGCGTAACCGTTTACACCGCATAATTATGTTTCTGACGCAGTCGGGAAATCTCCCGGCTGCGTTTTTGTATTGTGCTGGTACAGGAAGGTGTTTCCAGAGTTTTTGATGTAGAAAACTTGTCGGCAGGATTCTTTTGCGCTATACTTATAATTTGCGTGAATGAAAATGCAGAGATGGGTTATACTGCTACAGAACATTATTAATGTTTCACGTGAAACATTTTCATAGAACGGGTTTTACATAATTGAAGGAGCGATTATCTTGAAAAAACATAAATGGAGTACACGGCTTGCCGGTGCATTGCTGGCGGTATCTATACTGATGACCGGCTGCGGCGGAACTTCTGCCGATGAAAGCCGGCAGGCAGATACCGAGGAGGCAATCAGCATTGTGTTCTGCCATAATCAGCCGGTAGGTTCACCGGAGGATGTGGGTGCACAGGCTATGGTGGAAAAACTGAAAAAAGAACTGGGTGACCGTGTAATTGTAGAGCTTTATCCAGCACAGCAGATGTATGATATGAACACGCAGATTGAAAAAGTGCAGCTTGGGGAAATTCACCTCACTTTACAGCCCACCGCTGCGGTTTCACAGATTGCGGAAGATGTAAAAGTACTGGACTTGCCATACCTGATGCCGATTGATAATGAAAAACTGATTTGTGAGGTACTGGATGGAGAACTGGGGCAGGAGCTAATGAACCGCATCGGTGGAAATGGTGTGCATGGACTGGGCCTGTGGTATGGCGGGTATAAACTGTTTACCACAAACGGGCCGGAAATTCACAGCCCGGCCGATTTTCAGGGGCTTAGTATGCGGATTTTAGATTCGCCTGTGTTAGCCGCCCAGTACGAAAACTGGGGGGCCGAGGCAGTACCGGCCACATATTCAGAGCTTTACAGTGTGCTGGAGGATGGTGTTGCCCATGGGCAGGAAAATCCGGTACAGACCATTGCGCTGAACCGCTATCAGGATGTGCAGAGTCAGATGGTGCAGAGTTATCACGGTGTAATGCATTATGTGTTGCTGACGAATGCCGAATGGTTTAGCGGTTTGCCAGAACATGTGCAGGAGGCCGTCATCGAGGCGGAGGAATACGGTCGCAAAGAGGCACGCAAAGCCTATGCCAAACAGGAAGCTGATTATATCGCAGCATTGGAAAGCGCCGAAGGTGTGCACTATTATGAACTGACACCGGAGGAAATCAGCGTATTCCAGGCCAGTGTCCAGCCTGTTTACGATAGCCAGACCGCAGGCAGCCAGTGGCAGATCGATTATGTAAAACGCCTGCAGGAAGCCTTTGCAGAGTAAAACCGGATAAAAAGAGAGTCTCCCTGTGTTTTGTGCAGGGAGAATTTTTTGTATCTGGGATTGTATTGTGTATTATGGCGGTAAACGCTTGCAAGCAATTGTGAAAAAAGATAAAATAACGGGTAATATTTAAATATATATGAGGGGAATAAAGGAGAGTGGATAGATTATGATTATTATTTTAAAACAGGGTGCCAACAAGGCACAGGTAGGCGAAATTTCTCAATGGATTGAAGAACATGCAAATGTGACAGTTAATCCGATTTACGGTTCCATGACTACTATTTTAGGTCTGGTTGGCGACACCAGCAGCGTGGATATGGGTTTAATCCGCTCCAATGAACTGGTAGAGGATATCAAACGTGTATCGGAACCATATAAAAAAGCAAATCGTAAATTCCATCCAGATGATACCATTCTGCAGATTGGCGACCAGAAACTGGGCGGCGAAAACTTCCAGATTATTGCCGGGCCTTGTTCGGTGGAATCGGAAGAACAGATTTTAGAAGTGGCAAGAAGCGTTCATAAATCAGGTGCAAAAATGCTGCGCGGCGGTGCGTTTAAACCTAGAACATCCCCATATTCCTTCCAGGGGATGCGTGCCGAAGGTCTGGAATTATTGCTGAAAGCCAAAAAAGAAACCGGTATGCCGATTGTTTCCGAGCTGATGAGTCTGGCACATCTGGATTTATTTGAAGATGTAGATGTGATTCAGATTGGTGCCCGCAATATGCAGAACTTTGAACTGTTAAAAGAGCTGGGCAAATGCAATAAAACCATTCTGCTGAAACGCGGTCTGGCAAACACCATCGAAGAGCTGCTGATGAGTGCCGAATATATTATGGCTGGCGGCAACGAAAATATCGTGCTGTGCGAACGCGGTATCCGTACGTATGAAACCTACACCAGAAATACTCTGGATTTATCGGCTATTCCGCTGATTAAAAAATATTCTCACCTGCCGGTAGTGGTTGACCCTAGCCATGCAACCGGTCAGGCATGGATGGTGCCTACCATGGCCAAAGCTGCCATTGCAGCCGGTGCCGACGGGTTATTAATCGAGGTACACAACAATCCGTGCAAAGCAAAATGTGACGGAGCCCAGTCGCTGGATTGCACCGAATTTGATAATTTAATGACAGACCTGAAAAAACGTCTGGCATTTGAGGGGAAAGTGCTGTAAATATTTCAACGCAGAACTGAAAATTTTCGGTTCTGCGTTTTTTATATTCCGATGCCGGCGATAACTTAGAAGAAATCCGTTGTAGAGAATACATTTCTTCTAATGAATTGACAAATATACAATGCTGTATTGAAGATGAAAATTTTATTCAGAAGCAGATTTCCAAATATGCTTTGTTAAGCTGTTTTCAGGCGTTATAGCCCAACTCAATAACCCCCTATAAAGACCTTCAAATTCCGTAGAATCTTCTTTTGGTATATGATTGGGACAGATAGAAAATGTTTATATGACTTATGAGGCAATTGAAATACTCGCAATTATTCTTTATGCACAATCTGGTACATATAAACGTTCTAAAACAATCACGAAAAAATAGAAGGAGTGTTATTTATGGCAGAAGCGAAAAAGAAAAAAGACTTGTATTATGTTCATACCGTCATTGGTCTGGCAATTACTGCCCTGTTCTGGGTAATGCCGCCGATCGCACCAATCACACCGGTAGGTATGAAATGTGTAGGTGCCTTTTTAGGTATGGTTTATATGTGGTCTATGGTAGATGTACTGTGGCCAAGTTTATTCGGTCTGTTCATGCTGGGGATTTCCGGTATTGATCCTGCTGGTTCCAACAGTGTATGGCTGAATGCAGTAGGGAACTACACAGTTCTGCTGACCTTATTTGCTATGACATTGTTTGGTGCGGTACATGAAGTTGGCGACACCATGTACATTGCAAAATGGTTCCTGACCAAAAAAATCTTCAAAGGTCGTCCTTATGTATTTATTGCAATTTTCTATACTTGCTGCGGCGTATTATCCGCACTGGTTAGCCCAATTACATCGTTAATCATTTTATGGCCGGTAGCACTGAGCTTAACCAAAGCATTAAACGTTACACGCGAAGATAAAATCTGGAGCTGGTTCTTCGTAGGCATGTTCCTGGTATCTACCTTAATGCAGCCGTTCTTCCCATTCATGGGCGCACAGCTGGTTCCATTAAGCGCATTCCAGGGTATGACAGCACAGATGTTTGGCGAAGCAATGCAGGTGCCAATGCTGCAGTACATGATTGTAAACCTGGTAATGACCACCATTATCATGGCAATCTTCATTTTAATTGTTAAACTGCTGCGTGTTGATGTAAGCAAATTAAAAGCAGTTGATCCAGCGATGATGGAAAGCCAGCTGGATCTGCCACCGATGAATACCGTGCAGAAAGCTTATCTGATTATGATTCCTATTTATCTGCTGACACTGCTGCTGCCAAACTTCATCAAAGGTGTTGCAGTATTTGATTTCCTGGCTGCTCTGGGCCCTCTGGGTACAACCGTGGCATTTGTTATCGCATTCCTGGTAATCCGTGTAGACGGCAAACCATTATTAGACTTTAAAGAAATGGCATATCGTCAGATGAACTGGGGCATCTTCTTCATGATCGCAGCTGCGGTATACGGTGCAAATACCTTATCCAATGCAGAAACAGGTGTTACCGCGTTCCTGCTGCAGGTACTGAATCCAATTCTGGGCGGTCAGAGCGAAATGGGCTTTATCGCAATCATGTTCCTGGTTGCTCTGGTTATCACCAACTTTGCAAACAATGCAGCGATGGCGGTTGTACTGATGCCTGTAGTTCTGAGCTTCTCTACACAGCTGGGCATTAACCCAATTCCAGTTGCAATGGGTGTTACTCTGATGGTATTCGTAGCAATGCTGACACCAGCTGCTTCTCCACACGGTGGTATGATGCATGGTAGAAAAGATATCTACAGCACCGGTGAGATTCTGAAAATCGGTTTCCCAATGTGTTTAATCACATGGGCGCTGTACTCCTTCATTGGTTACCCACTGATGAAACTGTTACTGGGTGTTTAATTAGTTTTATATAGCGAAGTGGTTTCTGAACAGGAAACCGCTTCGCTGTTATAATATTTGAGTAAAAACATTAAAAATTAAAAAATATTAAAGGAGCGATTCTAATGGCAATTCCAAGTATTTTCCCTACAGGCACCACCATTTACAAACCAGAAAAATGCTGGAACGGTTATACTCTGTTCCACGAATTTGATAACGGTGCTACTTTAATCGACATGAACGGTAATGTTGTTCGTCACTGGAAAGATTTCCAGGGCTTCCCTAACAAAATGCTGCCAGGCGGCTATATCATGGGTTCTCTGGGTGTACGTAAAGCAGAATACGGCTATCAGGACCAGACTGACCTGACTCAGATTGACTGGGATGGCAATGTTGTATGGAGCTTCAATAAAAAAGAATACATTGAAGACAGCGAAAACGAAAAATACTGGCTGGCTCGTCAGCACCACGACTATCAGCGTGAAGGTAACCCAGTAGGTTACTATGTACCTGGTATGGAATGTAAAGTTGACGGTGGTAACACACTGATTCTGTGCCACGAAGACGTATACAACAAACGCATCTCCGATAAAAAACTGCTGGATGACTGCATTGTAGAAGTTGACTGGGAAGGCAACATCGTATGGAAATGGAATGTAAGCGATCATTTCAGAGAATTAGATTTCGATGAATTCCAGAAAAGCGCGCTGTTCCGCAATCCTAACTATCATCCAATCGGCAAAGAAGGCCAGAGCGACTGGATGCACATTAACTCCATGAGCACACTGGGCCCTAACAAATGGTACGACCAGGGTGACGAACGCTTTCATCCAGACAACATTATCTGGGACGCTCGTGAAGCAAACATCATGGCTATCATCAGCAAAAAAACCGGTAAAATCGTATGGCAGATCGGCCCTGACTTCACTAAAACAAAAGAATTAAGAAGAATTGGTCAGATTATCGGTCAGCATCACTGCCACATGATTCCAAAAGGTCTGCCTGGCGAAGGCAACATTCTGATTTTCGATAACGGCGGCTGGGCTGGTTATGGTGCGCCTTGCAGAATGAGTAAAGACGGTACAAAAGTAGATATCCGTGACCATTCTCGTATTCTGGAAATCGACCCAATTACACTGCGCGTTGTATGGGAATTCAAAGGCAAAGATATGGATACTGCACTGCCTATGGGCTTACTGTCTGACACCATTTTCTACAGCCAGCTGACAAGCTCCGCACAGAGACTGCCAAACGGCAATACCATGATTTGCGAAGGCTGCGGCATGCGTTTCCTGGAAGTAACCGCTGATAAAGAAGTAGTATGGGAATACATTTCTCCATTCGGCAAAGGCATTGACTTCACCTACCGTGCATACCGTTATCCATACAGCTATGTTCCACAGGTAGAAGCTCCAGTAGAAGTGCCAGTAGAAAAAATTGATATTCACACATTCCGTATGCCAGGTGCTGCAGAAGGCCTGTATACCGAAGATACCACTGTTTCCGTAGCTGGTACCTGGGGTTACACCAGAATGGATGAATGTGTAACAGAAGATTCTACAAGCGGCTCCGCTGATGCTGCTGCAGAAGAGCAGACAAAAGCTGACGACGAAGAAATTTACGATACCTCCCGTATGGTATAAGCTTATATTGTAAGGATGTCCTTACAGGGCATAAAAAAACCGCCTGTATATCAGGCGGTTTTTCTTTTTGTGTGAATTAATACAGCAGATACTGATTGTGTTTATCAGAGATGCTTTTTTCAATTTTTCGTTTCTGCCGTTTTTGTTTTTCCTCAATGTCGCGGTACATCTGCCGGATAATCTCGATTGTCAGCTGAGCCGATTTGGGCAGTGTATTGCGGGCCGAATAGGCAATATAATTGGTAAGTGTTACGTCGGCATCGGCAAGCGGTACCGGGATAATCATTCCGGAGTTTACATATACATCATCGTATGCCATCAGATGCGGCAGAACGGCAAAAGCCAGATCTTTCGCCACGGCTTTTTTGATGCTGGACCGGTCGGTAAAGCTGTAGTAATTGCTGCTGTATTCGGTGTCTATCTGCTGCACCGATTCGTAGCTTCCCATCAGTACATGGTCGTTAAAAAATGCCGGAACCGTGCCGCTTTCTGTTATCTCTTCAAATGTGACCGAAAGATTCTGCGCCAGCGGATGATTGCGATGCAGGAAGCAGTACATTTCGTCCTCGTATATCGGCTCGATGATAAGATTATTTTTAGCGGCTTCCTGAAAAACCTGTTCCCGGGTACTTGGTGAAAAAGTGCCGATGGCCAGATCTGCCTGGCCGGAAACCAGTGTCGGAAGAACTTTTGTTGGCCGCAGCTCCATGATATTGACGTTAATCTGCGGATGATTTCTTTTAAGAAGCTGAATCAGATGAATCATCAGGGCGTTACAGAACACTGGCACAGCAGCCAGATTTAATGTGGTAACGGTTTCTTTATTCGGATCGGATAAATCTTTAATCAGCCCAAGCTGTTTTACCATCTCTTCAGCGATTTTAAAGAATTCCTCCCCTTTTTCGGTGAGTGCTACACCGGAAGCTGAGCGTTTAAAAATCTGAAACCCCAGTTCCTCTTCCAGGTTCTGAATAGCAGTGCTGAGCGAAGGCTGGGTAATATATAATTTTTTCGATGCTTTAGACATCGATTTGCAGTGTGCAATTTCTACAACGTATTGAAAATGTTCCAGACGCATAGGGTTCCTCCTGTTCTGAAAAAGAAACATGCAGCATTATATAGACTATTCACTGAAAAATTCGATTATTCTTATTATAAGGAACAGTGATAAAAATTACAATCCGTAAAATACTAGAAACCGGTGTTATGCGTTTGGTTATGTTATTGATAAAAGCAATAGGGGGGTATAAAGATTCAGAAATTGGCAAAATAAACGCCTGTCATTATAATTATACTTAAGAACAGTAAAATTTATGAGTGAACTGTTCCTGAAAACAATTGCGAGTATGAAACAAAACAAATACAATTTTATTCAAAAAGGAGAGCGTGTGTTATGGAAACAATCACTTACGAAAGAATCCCACACATTATTGAACGTCAGTATGCTGCGGAACAGCTGTTTTTAGCTGAATTTGCAGAAGGTAACTATACTCTGGCTAATCCACTGGTAAAATTAAATCCATACGAATTCTGTCCGCTGACAGCTGTGGTAATGTTTGAAACCCCTGCTGCAAGCGAAGCAACTATCACTGTATTAGGGAAAGAAGTAGAAGGCAACATCACTCACAGATTCCCTGCAGCAAAAAAACACATTCTGCCAATCTACGGTTTATATGCTGATTACGAAAACACTGTAGAAATCGTTCTGGGCAATGGCGAAAAAGCAAGCATCAAAATTCAGACCGAACCTCTGATGGCTGGTGTACCTCTGGCAACTAAAATGGAAACCACCAAAGAATATATGGGTGACAACCTGATTTTTCTGACTGCAGCAATGCGTTCTTTCCCTGTTGGCTATGACTACAAAGGCGATCTGCGCTGGTATGCAAGCGTAAACTTTGCATTTGACTGCAAACGTATGCCAAACGGTCACATTTTAATCGGTACCGAACGTCTGGTAAAAATGCCATACTTCACAACCGGTATCTACGAAATGGCATTCAGCGGTAAAGTATTCAAAGAATACGCAAACCCAATCGGCGGTTATCACCATGACCAGTTTGTAATGGAAGACGGCAACATCTTAATGCTGTGCTTCGATATGTTCTCTGGCACTGTAGAAGACGTTTGTGTACTGTTAGACAAAGACACAGGCGAAGTACTGCGTAAATGGGACTACAAAGATGTACTGCCTCAGTATCCTGTTGCAGGTTCCGGCAGCCAGGACGAACATGACTGGTTCCATAACAATGCGGTATGGTACGATAAAAAAACAAATAGCCTGACCTTATCCGGTCGTCATCAGGACGCAGTTATCAACCTGGACTATGAACTGGATGAAAATGGCAAATGCAAACTGAACTGGATTATCGGCGACCCAGAAGGCTGGCCGGAAGATATGCAGAAATATTTCTTCAAACCAGTTGGCGATTTAAGCAAATTTGACTGGCAGTATGAACAGCATGCATGTGTAGTTCTGCCAGATGGCGATATCATGCTGTTTGACAACGGTCACTTCAGAAGCAAAGTAAAAGAACGTTACGTTGCTGCAAAAGACAACTTCTCCCGCGGTGTTCGTTACAGAATCGATACTGAAAAAATGGAAATCGAACAGGTATGGCAGTACGGTAAAGAACGCGGCGCAGATTTCTTCTCCCCATATATCTGCAACGTAGAATACTATAACGAAGGTCATTACATGGTTCACTCCGGCGGTATCGGTTACGAAGATGGCAAACCATGCGAAGGTATGGCTGTAATGCTGTCTATGAACCCTGGCGATCATGTTTACACATTCAACTCCATTACATGTGAATTAGTAAACGATGAAGTTGTTATGGAACTGCATGTTCCTGCAAACTGCTACCGTGCAGAAAAACTGCCGCTGTATTATGCAGGCGAAACCATCGAACTGGGCAAAGGTCAGTATCTGGGCGGCCTGATTCAGACCAAAGCAACAAAAATGAAAGTAAGAGCAGAAGAAACCGGCACCTTATTGCCAGCTGAATTCAAAGCAAAAATCGTAGAAGAAGATGACAGATTCCTGGTAAACGGCTTCTTTGAAGAAAACTCCATCGCACAGGTACTGTTAGTAAAAGGCGAAGAAACTATCCGCTATGTAATCAATACTGCACCAATGAACTTCCTGGCAATGTGCGTAGGTACATTCCAGAAAGCAGACAGCCGTGAAGTAGATACCTTCATCAATAAAACCGGTCTGTCCGGCGACTACCAGGTAAAAGTTCTGGTACAGGAAGGCGAAGATACTTATAAAATCTACGAAACAGGCGTGACTGTAAACTGCTAACTTGCTGAACTGCTCAGCAACCGCTGAGTGTAATTATGAAATTTTGTCACAAGGCCCGTGACGAATTCAGAACGGTAATATATACGAAACCACAGGCAAGGCTGCTATTTCAAGACAGGCTTGCCTGTGTTATTATACAGATATCGCAATGACGGTATTTGAATTTCAAATTCAGGAGGATATGATTATGGGTACACCAAGCGTATTCCCTATGGGGACAACCATTTATAATCCAGAAAAGGCATGGAGCGGCTATACTATCATGCCTGTTGTGGGTGTTGGTACTGTATTAATTGATATGAACGGCAATGTAGTGAAAACCTGGAGAAATCTGCAGGGTTTTCCGAATAAACTGCTGCCGGGCGGACAGGTATTTGGTTCGTTAGGTATGCGTGGTTCTGAATATGCTTATCAGGATATGACAGACCTGGTGCAGGTGGACTGGGACGGTAATGTGGTATGGAAATGGAATAAAAAAGAACTGGTGAATGATGGCGGCAAAGAAATGTGGGTGGCTCGTCAGCATCACGATTATCAGCGCGAAGGCAACCCGGTAGGTTATTATGTGCCTGGTATGAAATGCAAAACAACCGAAGGCAATACGCTGCTGTTATGCCATAGCGACCTGTACAACAAACGTATTTCCGACAAACGTTTACTGGATGACACCATTATTGAAGTAGACTGGGACGGCAATATTGTGTGGGAATGGACCGTAAGCAAACATTTCGGCGAACTGGGTTTCTCGGAAGCAGCGAAAAATGTTCTGTTCCGCAATCCAAACAATCATCCAAACGGCGGCGGCCAGGCAGACTGGATGCATATCAACTCCATGAGTACTCTGGGGCCGAACAAATGGTATGACGCAGGTGATGAACGCTTCCATCCGGACAATATTATCTGGGATGCCCGTGAAGCCAATATTCTGGCAATTATCAGCAAAGAAACCGGTAAAATCGTATGGAAGATCGGGCCGGATTTCACTGTAAGCCGTGAACTGCGTGCTATGGGCCAGATTATCGGGCAGCATCACTGCCATATGATTCCGCAGGGCCTGCCGGGCGAAGGTAATATTCTGGTATTTGACAATGGCGGATGGGCAGGTTATGGGCTGCCTGACCGAATGAGTAAAGACGGTACAAAAACCGATAAACGTGACTATTCCAGAATTTTGGAAATTGATCCAGTTACTCTGCGTGTAGTGTGGGAATATACCGGTGCGGCAATGGGCGGTCCTGGGATGTCTCCGATGGTTGCCAACACTAAATTCTACAGTCAGCTGGTAAGCTCTGCACAGCGTCTGCCAAATGGCAACACGTTAATTACCGAAGGCTGCTGCTGTCGTATTTTTGAAGTGACAGCTGATAAAGAAGTGGTATGGGAATATTATGCACCGTTTGATTTTAATAATCCATTCATTTATCGCGCATACCGTTATCCATACAATTATGTTCCGCAGCTGGATGTGCCGGAAGAAATTCCAGTTGAGCCGATTAACAATAAGACATTCCGTGTTCCTGGTGCTGCAGAAGGTATGATTGCCAATGAAACACTGGTAGGCGAAGCATTTGGTTATGAAGGCTCTTTTGAAAACTGCGTAACGGAAGACGCAGACAGCAATTCTCCATTTTAATTGAGAAGAAAGCAGCAGCAAAAACTGCCGGATGATAAAAAGCAGGGGATGCATAGATGTGTATCCCTTGCTTTTCATTATTATTACATAGATAAACTAACTGGAAATCTGATGAAAAACGCAGTATAATAGGCTGAAATGATTTCAGGAATGGTGCAGAAAAAGGAGTGTAGATGTTTTCATGAGTGCACAAGATAATGTAGCAAAACAGAAATATTTAGGCAAAAACGGGCTTGTACTGTTCATCGCCATGATGAATATGTTTATCCCGTTATCCACGGATTTATATATGCCGGCTCTGCCGAGTATGAGTGAAGTATGGGGCGTGCCAAGCAGTCTGACCAATCTGACGCTGGTAGCGTTTTTCTTTTTTTATGCGGTAGGGACGCTGTTTTGGGGGCCGATGAGCGATAAATACGGCCGCAAGAAAATTCTGCAGACCGGTGCTGCTATTTATACAGCAGCCAGTCTGCTTTGTGCGCTGTCGGTCAATGTATATATGCTGATTGCAGCCCGTGTGGTACAGGGGATTGGTGCAGGGGCCATTACTTCTGTTTCGATGGCGCTGATTAAAGACTGCTTCAGCGGGCGGCAGCGGGAAACCATTCTGGCGATTGTACAGACGGTATCCGGTCTGGCTCCAATGCTGGCTCCTGTAGTAGGGGCTATTCTGCTTTTATTTGTAGACTGGCGCGGTTCATTTTTTGTGCTGACTGCGGCAGGGCTGGCATGTCTGATTATGTCGCTGCTCTATCAGGAGACACTGGCGGAAGATGAAAAATACGAAGGCTCGATTATTGGTTCGATTGGCCGACTGTTTGCGGTAGGCCGTAACGTAAGTTTTATTGTCCCTTGTTTTATCTTTTCGATGTATAATCTTGCGTTTATGGGTTATATCTCCATGTCATCGTACATTTATGTAAGTTACTTTGGCCTTTCGGAACAGGTATACAGCTATTTCTTTGCAGCGAATGCGGGCCTGTCCATGCTGGGGCCGATGTTATATGTGAAATTTTTAAGCAGAGCAAACAAAAAGAACTTTGCCTTTGTATGCTTTACCATTTATGCCGTTTGCGGTTTGGCAATTGTTACAATCGGCGGTATTGCTCCGTTTTTATTCTGGCTTGGCTTTGCGCCATTCTCGTTAACCGGTACCACAACCCGTCCGTTCAGCACCAATATTATGCTGGATCAGCAGGATGGTGACACGGGGTCGGCTTCGTCGCTTATCAGCGGGGTTGCTACGGTATTCGGCAGCGTTGG
>DAISWV010000005.1:0-4398 GCA_036826195.1 Peptococcaceae bacterium
CGTGAAAATAAAATCGGCGGGCTTTTAGCACAGGGGTTAGGCACCAGTATGCTGCAGATTGGCAATATTATGCGCAAACCGGTTATCTGGCTGCCTGCTATCATTGCCAGTGCTGTTTTAGGCCCGGTATCTACGGTAGTGCTGGGTATGACGAGCAATGCTACCGGTTCCGGTATGGGCAGTGCCGGTTTAGTCGGTCAGATTATGACCTTCCAGACTATGAGCGCAACTCTGCCGGCAGGTGTGGTTTTATTCCAGATTATTTTAATGCACTTTGTGCTGCCGGCCATCATTGCTTTTGCTGTATCGGAGTTTATGCGCAAAAAAGGTATCATAAAAGATGGCGATATGAAACTGGATATTTAATTTTCAGCACATACAAAAAGGAGAATGGATTTTTGTCCATTCTCCTTTTTGTAATGTTTCACGTGAAACATTTTTATTCTGTTAATTTTGCATCATTGTTTCACATTGATTACTCTTCAAACAGTTTCTGTTCTTTTTCTTCATGTTCGTGTTCTGCAACACGTGCCATAGAAACAACGCTGTCATGTTCACCCATTTTCATAATGGTTACGCCCTGGGTTGTGCGGCCCATTGTGGAAATTTCCGATACTTTAATGCGGATGATAATCCCTTCTTTAGAGATTGCCATAATTTCCTCATCATCTTTGACTACCAGAGCACCTACAATTTCGCCGTTTCTTGCACTTGGACGAACGGTGAATACCCCTTTGCCGCCTCTTGCCTGCTGACGGTATTCTTCCAGAGGCGTACGTTTTCCGTAGCCGTTTGCAGTGATTACCAGTAAATCCCCTTCATCACGAACCACTTCCATACCAACTACATAATCATCGTCCATCAGTTTAATACCGCGAACACCTTTTGTTGCTCTGGCCATTGGACGTGCTTCTTCTTCTGCAAAGCGAATTGCCTGACCTCCGGCAGTTACCAGAATCATATCCTGTTTGCCGTCGGTTAACTGAACACCGATTAATTCATCGTGATCTTCCAGATTGATTGCAATAATGCCATCACGGCGGGAAGTATCGTATTCTGCCAGTGGTGTTTTCTTCACAACACCCATTTTGGTAGCTGCCATCAGGAATAATTCATCATCGAATTTTTTCAGCGGAATAACGGTGGTAATTTTTTCATCGCCAGTGATATTTAAGAGATTTACAATAGCAGTCCCTTTTGCCTGACGGCCGGCTTCCGGAATTTCGTAAACCTTCAGGCGATAGCATTTGCCTTTATTGGTAAAGAAAATCAGGAAGTTGTGTGTGCTGGTGGTAAATATCTGCTCTACAAAGTCTTCTTCTTTGGTAGTCATGGCAGTAATGCCGCGGCCGCCCCGTTTCTGACTCTTATAGGTATCACTCGGCATACGTTTAATATAACCGGTATGACTGATGGTAATTACCACATCTTCATTTTCAATTAAGTCTTCCAGTTCCAGCTTGTCCTCATTGCTGCTGATCTGGCTTCTGCGCACATCACTGTGTTTTTCTTTAATCTGTAACAATTCCTCTTTGATGATACCCAGCAGTTTGGTTTCATCAGCAAGAATGGATCTGTAATACGCGATTTTTTCGTATAACTCTGCCAGTTCCTCTTCCAGTTTTTCACGAGCCAGCCCTGTTAAACGGCGAATCTGCATTTCAATAACTGCCTGCGCCTGACGGTCACTTAAACCAAAACGCTGATTTAAGCGTTCTTTCGATTCAGCATCGTTGTAGGAGGAACGGATAATTTTAATAACTTCATCGATATTATCCACGGCAATTTTTAAGCCTTCTACAATATGTGCTCTTTCTTCAGCTCTTTTTAAATCATGTTTGGTACGACGAGTCACTACATCTTCCTGGTGGTCGATATAATGATTCAGTGCCTGTTTTAATGTGAGGATTTTTGGCATACCGTCTACTAATGCCAGCATGATTACACCAAAATTATCCTGCAGCTGGGTATTTTTATAGAGCTGGTTTAAGATAACCTGCGGATTTACATCGCGACGCAGCTCGATAACAATACGCATCCCTTTACGGTCCGATTCATCTCGTAAATCGGTAATGCCGTCAATTTTTTTATCGCGAGCCAGCTCTGCAATTTTTTCAATTAAACGGGCTTTGTTTACCTGATATGGGATTTCAGTTACGACAATGCGGTTTTTACCGTTGTTCATCGGCTCAATTTCGCTTCTGGAACGAACTTTAATAGAACCACGACCGGTTAAATATGCATCTTCAATCCCTTTACGGCCTAAAATAATGCCGCCGCCCGGGAAGTCAGGACCTTTTACATATTTTAATAAATCCTGATCCGGCATATCGCGATTATCAATTAATGCGATAGTGCCATCGATAACTTCGCCCAGATTGTGAGGAGGAATATTGGTTGCCATCCCTACCGCAATCCCGGAAGAGCCATTTACAATCAGGTTTGGATAACGGCTTGGCAGAACCAGAGGTTCTTTTTCCGATTCGTCGTAGTTTAAGCCAAAATCTACGGTTTCTTTTTCTAAATCAGCCAGCATTTCCAGAGTCAGCTTTGTCATTCTTGCCTCGGTATAACGCATAGCCGCAGCGGAGTCGCCATCCACCGAACCAAAGTTCCCCTGACCATCCACTAATGGATAACGGATATTAAAATCCTGTGCCAGCCGAACCATAGCATCATATACAGAGCTGTCACCATGAGGATGATATTTCGCCAGTACATCCCCGACGATATGAGCCGATTTTTTATGTTTTTTATCCGGTGTCATACCATTTTTATATAAAGAATATAAAATACGGCGATGTACCGGTTTTAAACCGTCACGCACATCCGGCAGTGCACGACTGGTAATAACGCTCATAGCATAGTCAATGAAAGATTCCTGCACTTCTGTTTCCATAATAGTCGGCAGAATCTTTCCATGTGTAAATTCCATTTCCATTCGGGCACCTCCTAGATATCCAGATTTTTAACGTATTTTGCATTTTGTGTGATAAAGTCACGTCTTGGTTCTACTTTATCGCCCATCAGCATATTTAATAAGCGGTCTGCTTCTACACAGTCCTCTACTTTTACCTGCAGCAGAGTACGGGTTTCGTTATTCATGGTAGTATCCCACAGCTGAGATGCATTCATTTCCCCTAAACCTTTATACCGCTGAATATCAATTTTATCTCGTTCTTTGCCGTTGGTTTCTAAATAGCGATCCAGTGCCTCATCGTTATACAGATATTCCAGCACTTTCCCTTTTTTATTCACAATACCGTATAATGGCGGCTGCGCCACATATACATAACCGGCATCAATTAACGGACGCATATAGCGGAACAGAAATGTCAGCAGCAGAATACGGATGTGAGCGCCATCGACATCGGCATCGGTCATCAGAATCAGTTTATGATAACGGGCTTTATTAATATCAAAGTCCTCACCAACGCCAGTACCCATAGCAGTAATCATATTGCGGATTTCATCGCTGCCTAATACACGATCCAGTCTCGCTTTTTCTACATTCAGAATTTTACCTCTGAGCGGCAGAATTGCCTGATAGTTTCTATCACGGCCGCTTTTTGCAGAACCACCCGCCGAATCCCCTTCGACCAGGAATAATTCACATTTAGCAGCATCTTTTGAGGAACAGTCAGCCAGTTTCCCAGGCAGAGATGTACTTTCCAGAACATTTTTACGACGGGTCATTTCTCTTGCTTTGCGGGCAGCTTCTCTTGCACGGGCAGCATTTCTGGATTTTTCAATCATTTTTTTCGCTACCGACGGATTTTCTTCCAAGAACTGTGCAATACTTGTCCCTGTAATAGAATCACAAATCCCGCGCACTTCACTGTTACCAAGTTTTGTTTTGGTCTGACCCTCAAACTGCGGCTCTGGAACTTTTACGCTGACAATTGCAGTCATACCCTCACGGATATCATCACCTGTCAGATTATCTTCATTTTCTTTAATAATATTATTTTTACGCGCATAACTGTTAATCACACGATTCAGAGCAATTTTAAACCCTGTTTCATGGGTGCCGCCCTCATGGGTGTGAATGTTATTAGCAAAGGACATAATATTTTCGGTGTAGGTGTCGGTATACTGCATTGCAATTTCCACCTGTACACCATCTCGTTCCCCTTCAAAGTAGATAACCTGATTCATGGCATCTTTTCCTTCGTTCAGAGCCTGAACAAAGTCAATGATACCGCCGTTCTGCAGGTATACTTCCTCCTGCTCTTTTCCTTCACGTTCATCTTTTAAGGAGATTCTGAGTCCTTTATTTAAAAATGCCAGTTCTCTTAAGCGTTTTTTCAGAACTTTAAAATCATAAACGGTTGTTTCCGTAAAAATAGCTGGATCCGGAACAAAATGAATTCTTGTACCGGTATCTTCAGCACTGCC
>DAISWV010000005.1:4498-14136 GCA_036826195.1 Peptococcaceae bacterium
TGAATGGTTACATCAATCTGTTTCCCGTAACCGGCCAGCGCTTCGTCAATACTGTTATCCACGATTTCATATACCAGATGATGCAGACCATCCGGACCGGTTGTACCAATATACATCCCCGGACGTTTACGAACCGCTTCCAGACCTTCCAGCACCTGAATCTGCTCAGCACCGTAATTACTCTGATTCTGTTCAGCCACGTTTAACTCCTCCATTTCTATATTCATACACCTGCAATACATTATCTTTTTCTGGAAAAATCCAATAACAATACAATATTGATTTTTTCCAGAAAAAAATCAGGGATATTCTTTATTAAAAATAGCCCTCGATATAATGCTCAATCTTCTTTTTATTTAATAATTTATTATAACAGAAAACTTAAATTTTTGCAAATAAAGAGGGAAAAATTATGTTGTAATAATTTTTCCCTCGGACACTGAAAAAAACTCGTCTTTCGCAATTTCTTCCGTCAGTAATTCGATATTTGCACCAGTGATAATTGTCTGAATTTTATTTTTTTTCACCATTTCAATCAGATAGTGTCTTCTGTTGTCATCAAGCTCACTCATTACATCATCTAACAGTAAAATCGGATACTCTCCAAAGCATTTATAAAACACCTGCAGCTCCGCCATTTTTAATGATAAAATTCCAGTGCGCTGCTGCCCCTGAGAACCATAGCGCTTTAAATCCATACCATTTAAATAAAAAATCATGTCATCCCGATGAGGTCCCCAGAGCGTAGTACCTTTTATAATCTCCTCATCCAGCTTTTGTTCTATAATATTGCCAAACAGACTTTTTATCTGCTCTGCCGAAAAATCCCCAATAGCGCCCATAGAACAATGATAGGTTACTGTAAAGCGTTCTGTTTCATCGGTTAAAGCCTTCTGCACCTTTCTTGCCATAGGCACCAGCATTTTTAAAAACTGAAGACGTTTATAAATAATATGGCTTCCATATTCCACTAAATACTGATTCCAGACTTCCAGCTGATTTTTACTCTGTCTGTGATACTGAACATCTTTCAGTAAATTATTACGCTGTACCAGGATACGATCATAATCACGTATCAGTCGATGATAGCTTTTATCCATCTGGCACATCACCACATCTAAATAGCGGCGTCGTTCCGCTGGAGAACCCTTTATAATTTTTAAATCATCAGGTGAAAACAGCACCACTCTCAGATAATGATGCAGCTCTGACATACTTTTATATTTCACACCATTTATTTTGAGCTGTTTATTTTTTTCCCGATCTACATAAATTTCTAATTCATGCATTCGGTCGCTGCCGTCTTTTTTCATCTGCCCCATCAGACGAAAATAAGGTTCATCCCATTTAATCAATTCAAGCTCTTTATTTCCCCGGAAATTCCCTCCGCAAGCCAGATAATAAACCGATTCCAGCAGATTGGTTTTCCCCTGCCCGTTTGCACCTATTAAAATATTAATACCGCGATTTAAACGAAGTTCCTGATTTTTATAATTTCTATAATTAATTAAATGCAGATACTCTAAATGCAAGGTACTCACCTCCTGTTATATACTGTAATACATTTTATTATTTTAGCATGATTTAAAATAACACACAACAAAAAGCAGCCTGCTTATAACAGACTGCTTTACTTTTAAACGTTACTTTGTATCATTTACACCCAAAAGACTATTTAATTCCTGCAAGGCAATAATGGCATCCGCATCATTAAAATTGCGATCTTTTTTCATATCTTTTAAAACAGGAATCAGTTTATCCAGATATTTACGAAATTCCGTCGGATTTGATGCCGCCTTATTCCATAAATCATAAAATTCATTGTAATTCTGGTTATAAATATTTTCTTCCTCCATGGATTCCGTCATCACACAGGCCGTATATAGATGCGCAACACCCACCATATAATTTCCCTGGTCATATTTTTTATCCACTTCTTCAAAGCGCTGAATGGCAAAGCCTATTTCTGTACGAAAAATATCTTCATATTCAGATTTATCATTCCATACAATATTCAGAGCTGCACCTAAAACCAGATTGACGATAAAAGAAATCAAAAGAATTGTTGGCAGAATTTTTTTCTTTTTCTTTGGTTTTGTTTCGTCTTTTTTCATTTCCTGATTCATAACATTACCCTCTCAGCGGTAACAGCAGATATAAATAACTTTCGTCATTTAATGGACGGAAAACAGCAGGGCTTAAAGGACCGCCCATTTTGATATCTAAATCATCAAAATCCATTGTTTTGAAGGCATCCAGCAGATATTTGGCATTAAAAAGAATGGATAATTCGCCGCCTTCTGTATAAATATTGATATTTTCATTTACCATCCCGTATTCGGATTTGGAAACAATATTCAGATTACTATCCGAAATATTAAAGCGCAGAACGCTGGAACCATCCCGTTCCGGTACAAACAGACTTGCACGTTCAATAGACTCCTGCAGCTGTTTCTTTTTCGCTTTCAGTAAGAGCTGATATTCTTCCGGAATAACCTGACGGTAATTTGGGAAAGTACCTTCTACTAAACGGGAAACCAGACGCACATCATTTGATTCAAAGCTGATCTGACGACCATTGCTGCGAATTGTCAGCACATCTTCTGCGTCATCTTTTAAAATGCGACTGATTTCATTCAGCGATTTTACTGGTACAATCACTTTAAAATTTTCGTTTGTTAAATTATCAATTTTGCAGCGCTTTACCGCTAAACGATGACTGTCGGTACCTACCATTGTCATATTATTATCTTCTGCTTCCAGTAAAGCCCCGGTAAAAATAGGACGAGGATCATTCATATTCGCACAGAAGCCTGTCTGTTTTACCATGGATTTAAATACGAGCGGATTAACTGTAATCATATGCCCTTCTTCCAGAGAAGCAACACCTGGGAATTCTTCCCCTCTCCAGCATTTGATATTGGTTTCCGCCTGGTCATATTCAATTTTCATAGATACCGCTTCATCATCATAGCTGAACAGCAGATTGGTGTTTGGCAAGCGGCGTACAATTTCAGCAAAAAAATGAGCTGGAATAACCGCATGACCTTCTTCCAGAACCTGTACAGGCTGGCTACAGGTAATACCGATTTCCAGATCAGTTGCTGCAAACAGTAATCGGTTTCCTTCTGTTTTTAAATAAATACCAGTTAATACCGGTACTGCTCCTTTACTGGAGATAGCTTTTTGTACAGTATTAATACCTGCCAAAAGGTTTTCTTTGGTCGATGTAAATTTCATAGTAAACCTACACTCCTTCTGCTTCTTCTTCATATATATTTCAGTAGTATTAGTATTAGGCGCTGTGGAAATGTGTAAAAGTATCGCAAAGCCTGTATTCACAAAGCTTTGCCCCTGTCGATAACCTTGTTGATAACGGGTTTTGTTTATCAACAGAATTCACAGGATTTTTCAACAATTTGAATTGTCCACATATTACTAACAGTTTATCAAAAAAAATATCCACATTCAACGGTTTGTTGCTGTTTTATAAAAATTGCCTTCTCACTGTGCTGAAACCTATATAAAAATAAAATTTTGCGAAGATGTCTTTCTATCAGAGACAATAAAAAATCCCGCAGAAAAAATTCTACGGGATAAAAGCCTATCGGCTGTTTAAAGACTGTTTAATTTTACTGATTGTCATTTGCAGGGTCTGATCGGTACGCAGCTCCTCACCGATTTTTTCACAGGCATGAATAACAGTGGTATGGTCACGGCCTCCGAACAGTTCCCCAATTTTAGGAAGTGAAAGATCGGTCATTTCGCGGCAGAGATACATAGCAATCTGGCGAGGAAATGCAATATTTTTTGTGCGTTTTTTTGCTTTGAAATCTTCAACACGCATCTGGTAATATTCGGCTACCTTTTCCTGAATCAGTTCCCCGGTTACGATAACCGGTTCGTTTGGAGTAATCAGATTCTGCAGGCATTCCTTGGTTAAGGAAAGGTCTATTTTACGGCTGCTTAAACTGGAATATGCCGATAAACGGGTCAGCATACCTTCCAGTTCACGAATATTGGAGTGAATATTTTCTGCGATATAATCGAATACTTCATCAGGGATATCCAGCCCTTCGCTATGTGCTTTTTTGCGCAGAATTGCAATACGGGTTTCTAAATCAGGAGGCTGAATATCGGTTAAAAGCCCCTGATTAAAACGGGTACGCAGACGTTCCTCCAGTTTTGGGATTTCATTTGGCGGACGGTCGCTGGAAATAATAATCTGTTTTTCGGCTTCCCGCAGCGCATTAAAGGTATGGAAAAATTCTTCCTGAGTGGATTCTTTATCGGCAATAAACTGGATATCGTCGATTAACAGCACATCAACTGTGCGGTATTTATCACGGAATTCTTTTCGTTTATTTTTCATGATGGCATCAATAATCTCATTGGTAAAGGTTTCCGATGAGAGATAACTGATGCGGGCATTTGGCTTATGCATCAGAATATGATTGCCGATAGCGTGCATCAGATGCGTTTTACCAAGCCCGGAACCGCCGTGAATAAACAGCGGGTTATAAACTCTTGTGGAAGCATTATTAGCAATGTTATCCGCTACCCCCATGCAGGCTGCATGGGTCATACGGTTGCTGCCGCCCACCACGAAGCTGTCAAAGGTATATTTTGTGTTAAGACCGGTATCTCTGGTAAACAGACGAGGCTGTTCTTCCACATAGGAAACAGGTTCCGGTGTGTGATATGGCCTGTCCGCTTCATATACGCGTTCTTCCGTATAAACCGGTGTATGTTCCTGCGTATAATCCTGCTGCTGCAGAAGCTGGCTGATAGCCTGTTCTTTTTCCTGCGGTGTTACAAACTGCAGTTTCACAGAATGATTCAGCATGGATTCCAGATGATTCTTAATAATATGTGTATAGTTGTTTTTCAGATAGTTTTTTGCAAAATCATTCTGAACTTTAATAATAATATTTTCACCATAATAGGCAGCCAGTTCTGTTGATTTAAACCAGGTGTCGAATGTTGGCTTGTTTACATCGTTTTCTAAAAGCTTTAACGCTTCGTTCCAGATTTCATTCCAGATAATTGCGTTCATGTTATTTGCGTCGTTCATGCAAATTCCCCCAGCAAGATAGTAACCTAAATAAAATTGTTTATAAAATAAAAATTATCCACAAAAAGTGTTGATAAGTATATAGTTTATCCACAAAAATAAAGAGAGTGCCTTAAAATAATAGCAGAATCAGTGAAAATTATCAACAATTTTTTAGAAATGCGATAAAAAATTATCCACAAGTGTATAACTTTAAGTATTTCTTATGGAATAAAAGGAAAAAAAATCGGGTATGGTACTTGACCGTTTAGAGCCGATATTATATAATATCACATTGTAAATGAAAATTTTAATCGTAAGATTGAGATAGTCTGTCAACAAGGATGATGAGAAAGAAAGGGAGGTGTTGTAAGGTGAAAAGAACCTGGCAGCCAAAAAATAAAAAACATAAAAGAGTTCATGGTTTCAGAAAAAGAATGTTAAGCGCTAACGGCAGAAACGTACTGAAAAGAAGAAGAGCAAAAGGGAGAAAAAAATTAAGCGCTTAATTTTTTCAAAATACAGCTCTTAAAGAAAAAGGCCCTCGTGGCCTTTTTATATTATTCGGGCATTTTTCTGGAGGGTTTCTGATGTTAAAGAAGGAATACAGACTAAGAAAAAATGCTGATTTCCGAAAAGTATATCGCAGTGCCAAATCGGTATCGACCAGATATCTGGTGCTTTATCCAAAAGCCCGTAAGGGAGATGGCATTCGGATTGGTTTTTCTATTTCTAAAAAAGTAGGAAAAGCAAATGTACGAAATTATTACAAGCGCCGGCTGCGGGAGATTGTGCGGCATAATCTGCATCATATCAAACCAGGATATGATTTGATTATTCTGACAAGAGTGCCGGTAACGGAGCTTGGATATCATGAGTTGGAGAAAAACGTAAAATATTTACTGCGGAAGAGTGGTGTCTGGATTGGTGAAAATGACAATAAAGGAAATACCAAAAGAGACGCTTCTATTTCTGATTAAATTTTACCGGAAGTATTTATCGGCGTTAAAAACGCGGCCTACCTGTCGTTTTTATCCAACCTGTTCTCAGTATGCTTACGAAGCAGTCAGCAAATATGGCTTTCTAAAGGGAGGCTGGATGGCGTTAAAACGCATTTTAAAATGTCATCCGTTTCATCCCGGCGGATATGATCCTGTTCAATAATTATAGGAGGAAAGTAGCTTATGAATGAAACATATGGCTATGGTTTTTTACAGCCGGTTGCGGATATTATCAGCAAACTGATTGATATTCTCTACGGTCTGACAGTGACAGTCGGTTTTCCAAGTTATGCACTGGCAATCATTCTGATTTCTATTCTGCTGAAACTGGTATTATACCCGTTAATGCAGAAACAGATGAAATCTACAATGAATATGCAGGAAGTACAGCCGAAATTAGAATATTTACAGAAAAAGTATAAAAATAATCCGGATAAACTGAATGAAGAAATGTTAAAGCTGTATAAGGAATACGACGTAAATCCTGCTGGCGGCTGCCTGCCATTGCTGATTCAGTTTCCAATTTTAATCGGTCTGTTTATGGCACTGCGCCAGTATGACTTTACACCGATTGAACATGCAGTATTCCTGTGGGTTCCAAACCTGGGCGATGTGGACCCTTATCATATTCTGCCTGTTTTAGTGGCTTTAACAATGTTCCTGCAGCAGAAATTAAGCATGGCAACTACTGGCGGTAATGAACAGACTGCCCAGATGATGAAAACCATGCTGTATGTAATGCCTGCTATGATGCTGTTTGTGTGCTGGAGTATGCCGGCTGGTTTATGTTTATACTGGGCGTTTTTCAGTGTTCTGAGTATTATTCAGCAGCAGATTATGAACAAACAGAAACAAAAAGAAATAGCGGAACGCGAAGCGCGTCAGGCAGAAGAAAAAGAAAAACGTATTGCTGATAAAAAAGCAAAAATGGTAGCGGAAAAAAAATCCGGTGCAAAAGGGAAAAAAACAGCTATTGAAGAAAAAGAAGCTGTAGAAGAGTAATATCTGATTTTTCGGTTTTAAGTATTAGTGGTAAGCAGGGAGATGATTATCATGTCCGGTAAAGAATACACAGCAAAATCTATTGAGGAAGCATTAGAAAAAGCATTAAATGAAATGATGCTGACTCGTGAAGATATTGAATACGAAGTTCTGGTACAGCCATCTAAAGGTATTTTAGGTTTTGGCAAAAAAGATGCCGTTGTTCGTGTAAAGAAAAAAGTAATTGAAGAGTTGAAAGATATCGTAAAAGATATCAAAGAAGAACGCAAAGCAGTGCAGGAAGCAGTAAAAGAAGAGCCTGCAGCTGTAGAAATGCCGGAACAGGCTCCTGTACAGGAAGTGATTCCGGAAGTTGTGGAAAAAGAAATTGAAGAACCTGCTGAGGTAATTCCAGAAGCTGAAGTTATGGAAGAGGAAGCTGCAGCGGAAGAGCTGGAACCTGTTTATGAGGAAATCTCTGAAAAAACAGAAGAAGTATCTGCTCCGGCTCCAAAAGCAGATAAAAAAGAAGCCTTTGCTAATGCAGAAGCAAAAGGGAAGGAATTTCTGGAAGGCATCTTTAAAGAAATGAAGCTGGATGTTGTTATTGATGTAAAAGAGAAAAACGGCTATCTGGTATTTGACCTGAAGGGTAAAAATCTGGGCATTCTGATTGGTCGTCGCGGGGATACACTGGATTCTCTGCAGTTCCTTTTAAATCTGGTTATCAATGAGAAAAATGGTGCGAAAGTAAAAGGTATCATTGATATTGAAAACTATCGTGCAAAACGCGAAGATACACTGATTGGCTTAAGTCATAAACTGGCTGCAAAAGCAAGAAAAACCGGTCAGAAAGTTGTATTAGAGCCTATGAATCCGCAGGAACGCCGTATTATTCATATGGCACTGCAGAATGATCGTCGTGTTTCTACCTACAGCGAAGGGGAAGAACCTTATCGTAAAGTGGTAATCGTTCCGGAAGTAAAAGAAAATAGCGGACGGAAAGACTATCACAGCAAACAGGAGAAACAGGCATAAAAAATTAATAACAGAATTTATGGCAGGCTGGGCATTGGATTATACCCAGCCTGTTTTATTTTTATTAAAATTATGATAAAATAAAAGCGATATGCAGAATTTTAGAAGCTATAAATGTATAGGTTTTTTATATAACAGTATTTTCAGTTACAGGATAATAGTATGTTGAAAAATAAGAGGTGAACCGTTTTGTTACAGCAGGATACCATTGCAGCATTAGTGACAGCCGTAGGGGAGAGCAGTGTCGGGATTATCCGTATTAGCGGTCCGGAAGCGGTGAAAATTGCAGATAAAATTTATCAGGGAAAATCAGATTTGTTATCTGCTGATACCCATACGATTCATTATGGATATGTGTATGACTGGAGAAATGATAAAAAAATTGATGAGGCATTATTTATGCTGATGCGCGGGCCTCGCAGCTTTACCGGGGAAGATGTTGTAGAAGTGCAGTGTCATGGCGGTATGGTGGTATTAAAACAGGTTCTGCAGTTGATTTTATTATCCGGAGCCAGACTGGCCGAACAGGGCGAATATAGTAAACGTGCTTTTTTAAATGGTCGTTTAGACCTGGCACAGGCTGAATCCATTATGGATATTGTGCAGGCAAAAACAGATAAAGGTGTGGACTTAGCATTATCGCAGCTGCAGGGGAATTTATCCGGTATGGTAAAAACACTGCGTGCAGATTTGCTGGAACTGATTGCTTTTATTCAGGCAGATATTGATTATCCTGATGATGATATTGAACGTTTAACGGCTGAAGAGCAGCAGCAGAGAGTTGTAAACCTGAAAACACAGGTAGCAAATGTACTGCAGAATGCACAGAAAGGCAAGATGATTCGCGATGGTTTGAAAGTCGTGATTGCCGGAAAACCAAATGTGGGGAAATCAAGTTTATTAAATGCGCTGTTAGGGCAGGAACGTGCCATTGTTACGGATATTCCTGGTACAACTCGCGATGTTATTGAAGAATATATTAATTTAAATGGGATTCCTTTAAAAATTGTGGATACGGCAGGGATTCGTGAAACCGACAATGTGGTAGAACAGATTGGTGTGGATAAAGCACAGCAGTTTATGAAAACAGCTGATTTAGTTTTATATGTTGTAGATGCGGTTCAAGGATTAACCGAACAGGATACTTTGATGATGGAGGATATTCAGAATCAGCCTGTTATTTATCTCTTAAATAAAAGCGATGTTGGAATTTCCGATGAGATTCGTGCACAGCTGAAAGAAGCTATCGGTGAAGCTCCTGTTTTAGAAATATCTGCAAGAGATAAAATAGGGCTGGAACAGCTGGAAGAAAAGATTACCGATTTATTCTTTGCCGGTACCTTGGAAGTAAGCAATGATATTATGGTAACGAATGTGCGCCATATTCAGATTTTAGAAGAAAGTATGGCTCATATGGATGGATTCCTGAATGGTATTATGCTGGGCTTATCCGTTGACTTTTTAGTAATTGATTTACAGAATGCCTGGGAAAAACTTGGCAAAATCACCGGTGAAACTGTGGAAGAGGATTTACTGGATCAGATTTTCTCCAAATTCTGTTTAGG
>DAISWV010000005.1:14236-17182 GCA_036826195.1 Peptococcaceae bacterium
GAATAAAATGAGGTGAAAGTATGCCGACAGAATATATTGCTGATGAATATGATGTGATTGTGGTAGGGGCAGGGCACGCAGGCTGTGAAGCGGCTCTGGCAGCGGCTCGAAAAGGGCATAAGACTCTGATTGTAACTGTTGATATGGGAAATATCGCGTTTATGCCATGCAATCCATCTATCGGAGGCCCTGCAAAAGGGCATTTAGTGCGTGAAATCGACGCGTTAGGCGGCGAAATGGGGCGCAATATCGATAAAACACAGATTCAGGTTCGTATGTTAAATACCACAAAGGGTCCAGCGGTTCATTCGCTTCGTGCCCAGGCAGATAAATATGAATATCAGGTGGAAATGACAAAAGTTCTGCAGAATCAGGAGAATCTTGCTGTAAAACAGATGATTGTAGATCGTCTGGTTGTAGAAGATGGCAAAGTAAAAGGGGTAGTTGGGCAGACAGGGGCTACCTATCTGGCAAAAGCGGTTATTTTAGCAACAGGTACGTATTTAAAAGGCCGTGTTATTATCGGCGAATATGCAGAAGACTGCGGTCCAAACGGGCAGCGCTCGGCCAAATTATTATCGGGCAATATGGCAGAGCTTGGTTTAAAAATTCTGCGTTTTAAGACCGGTACACCGGCTCGTGTAGATAGAAGAACAGTAGATTTCAGCAAAATGTCCCGTCAGGACGGCGATGGAAATCTGTTTTTCTCTTTTATGACGGAAGAAAGCAATACAAACGAAATGCAGCCTTGCTGGCTGACTTATACCAACGAGAAGACCCATCAGATTATACGCGATAATCTGAATCGTTCTCCGTTATTCTCCGGCTTTATAGAAGGGACTGGGCCTCGCTACTGCCCATCCATTGAAGATAAAATTGTACGTTTTAGTGATAAAAGCCAGCATCAGCTGTTTGTAGAGCCCGAAGGTTTAAATACGCAGGAAATGTATGTGCAGGGGTTCTCGTCCAGTTTACCGGAAGAAGTGCAGCTGCAGATGATTCGCACGATTCCTGGCCTAGAACATGTAGAAATGATGCGTCCGGCTTATGCCATTGAGTATGACTGTATTGACCCTCTGCAGTTAAAACCATCATTAGAAACAAAAGTAATTGAAAATCTGTTTACGGCCGGCCAGATTAACGGTACTTCCGGTTATGAGGAAGCGGCAGCGCAAGGGCTGATGGCAGGTATTAATGCATGTTTAAAACTGGAAGGGAAAGAACCGCTGATTTTAAAACGCTATGAAGGCTATATCGGTGTTTTAATTGATGACCTGGTAACAAAAGGTACAAATGAACCATACCGTATGCTGACTTCCCGTGCTGAATATCGATTACTGCTGCGTCAGGATAATGCAGATTTACGTTTAACCGAGAAAGGCCGTGAAGTGGGTTTAGTAAATGATGAGCGTTATGCTGCTTTCTGTGCAAGAAAAGCGGCTATTGAAGAAGAAATCGAACGCTTAAGCCATACAACGGTATCGTGTAATTTACAGGCAATGCAGGATATTCTGGCAGAGCGCGGCAGTGCGCCTTTAAAACATGGTCTGCCTGCTGCTGAATTATTAAAACGTCCGGAAGTATTTTATGATGATTTAATTGCAGTCGGCATTGGTCGTGATGATTTAGCAGCCAATGTAAAAGAACAGGTAGAAGTGCAGATTAAATACGAAGGCTATATTAAAATGCAGATGGATCAGGTATCCCGCATGGAAAAAATCGAAAATCGTCAGCTGCCTGAGGATTTAGACTACAGCCTGATTACGGGTCTTCGCAATGAAGCAAAACAGAAGCTCAATAATATAAAACCGGTATCGGTTGGTCAGGCTTCCCGTATTTCAGGGGTATCACCTGCGGATATTTCGGTATTGCTGGTTTATTTAGAACAGCAGCGTCGTCAGGAGGGAGCAGGCGAATGAGAGAAATTTTGAATCATGCATTTACCAGCGAAGGTTTTTCTCTGACAGAAACTCAGAATCAGCAGTTTGTGGATTATTTTGATATGCTGATTGAATGGAATCAGAAAATCAATTTAACTGCTATTGAAGAGCCAACCGAAGTTGCTTATAAACATTTTGTGGATTCGGCCTGTCTGATGCGTGTTGTTCCGGAATTAAAAGGTAAATCTATGATTGATATCGGTACGGGAGCAGGGTTTCCAGGGGTGCCGTTAAATATTATGGAGCCGGAACTAAATGTAACATTATTTGATTCTTTAAATAAACGTATTGTATTTCTGCAGGAGTTATGCAATAAACTGCAGTTAAAGAATATTCGTGCAGTGCATGGTCGTGCTGAGGAATTTGGAATCAAGCCCGATTATCGTCAGCAGTTTGATATGGCTACCGCTCGTGCAGTGGCTCGTATGCCGGTATTATTAGAAATCTGCCTGCCGTTTGTGAAAAAGGGTGGTATCTTTATTGCATTAAAAGGTCCCGAACTGGAAAATGAAATTAAAGAAAGCGCAAATGCTTTAAAAGAGCTTGGCGGCAAAGTGGTGGATGTACAGCAGTTTACATTGGCTGATGGAGCTTATACCCGCAATCTGGCAGTGATTGAAAAAATAAAAGACACACCAAAAAAATATCCGCGTAAAGCAGGAACTCCGCAGAAAAAACCATTATAATTTCTGTATGTTGTTAACTGTAAAAAGCAGGAAATTATAATTTCAGCGAGAATTACTTTTATAATAGTATAATAGATTTTTAAGATTGATTTTATTACGATACAGAAAAGGAATATGTCTATGCTGAAAACAATACGACATCTGTTTCAAGAAGAATTTGCAGATTTATCTGCAATGGATTCCAAAAAAGAAACAGCAGTGGAAGAAATAATAACGGAAGAACCAATAGAAAAATCGGAACCTGCAGTGGAATCCGGATTATCTGAGCAGCCGGAATTAATGGAAGAGTCTGTAGAAGAAATGGTTCTGGAAGAGCAGCC
>DAISWV010000006.1:0-17070 GCA_036826195.1 Peptococcaceae bacterium
AGCATCCGCTTTAAGTTCAGATAATGCTGTTCAGCCAGAATTTCCGTCGGTGCCATTAACACGGCCTGATAACCGCCCTGCACCGCTTTTAACAGTGCATAAACGGCAATCATGGTTTTGCCGCTGCCTACATCCCCCTGCACCAGACGTTTCATCGCCGCCGGCCGTTCCATATCTTTTTTTACTTCTAAAATAACTTTTTTCTGCGCACCGGTTAAACCAAAGGACAGATTATTAAAAAACTGCGCAGCCAGCTGCTCTTCTGCCGTATGCACAATCCCCTCTTTTTTTTCGATGATACTGTGCAGCTGCAAGCCCAATGTTAATTCCAGAAATTCATTCAGCACAAGCCGGTGCCGTGCCTGATTTAAGCTTTGCCAGTCCGGCGGAAAATGAATCTGATAAACCGCATCCTGATAATCCATAAGATGATAATCCTGCCGGTGCTTCTGAGGCAGAAATTCTTCCAGGCCTTCTACATCCTGCTCCATAACCTGTGTAATCAGTTTGCGAATCTGCTTGCCGCTGTTTTTTTCGGTACCGCGATACATAGGCACAATGCGCTGAAAAGCCGCTAAATCCTCTTCATCCTCGATTAATTCAAAATCCGTTACCGAAATCTGGTGCAAGGAACCTTTGCCCACTTTGCCGGTGGCCACAATCTGCAGGCCCGGCTGCAGTTTATTTTTTAAATGATTCTGATTAAACCACACCAGTACCGCATTGCCATCGGCACAGCGGATACTCACACGCAGAATTTTTAACCCCCGTCTCGGATAAATATCCTGCGCCTGCAAAATGATACCGCTTACCGTTTCGGTATCTCCCTCTTTCATATCCCGCAGAGGCTTTAACTGCGACCGGTCCTCATACCGGTACGGATAATGCCCCAGCAGGTCACCAACGGTTACAATACCAAGCTTTGCTAAATCAGCCGCCCGCTGTTTGCCCACACCTTTTAATACTGTAATCGCATCGTCTATGTGCATCCGGTTTCACCTGCCTTTTTCTTTCTCCGTTTCAAAACAGAACATACTTTTGTATGTTATTGTAACACGGCCGCCCGTATATTTCCAGACCAAAAATCTCCGCATCCCGGCACAAGAATGCCGCCACGACTTGACAACCCTCGGCGGTTGTATAGTATAATGAGGTGTATGAGTTTTTACAGAAAGGGAGGTTTTCTATGCTGATTGATTACCATCTGCACTCGCAGTTTTCCTGCGACAGCCGTACCAATATGGAAGCCATCTGTCAGGCAGCACTGAAAGCCGGCCTGAACGAAATTGCATTTACCGACCACATGGATTTAACCTGGCCGCACCAGTACGAAAATCATTATGTGCACGATTTAGATAACTATCTTCATACCATTGCCATTTATCAGGATAAATATGCCGGGCAGCTGACTATTCGCGCCGGGCTGGAGATTGGCCTTGAAAAACACCGCCTCCATGAATACGAAAAAATCCTGAAAAAATATCCGTTTGATTTTGTCATCGGCTCGGTGCACGAAATCGGCGGCATTGCCGTAAGCCAGAAAGCCTTTTTCCAGGGCAAGAGCAAAGCCCAGGTTTATCGGCAGTATTATGGCAATCTGCTGGAATGCATCCGCATGTTTGATAACTTTGATGTTATCGGGCACCTGGATTACTGCAAACGCTACTCGCCATACTGTTACGAACCGGGCGACCATCTCATTGCCATGGATTTAGTTACGGAGATTCTGGACGAGCTGATTAAACGAGGCAAAGGCATTGAGATTAACACCTCCGGTTATCGGCACTGCTCCTGCATGTGCCTGCCGCACTTTGATATCCTGCGTCATTACCGCCAGCTGGGCGGAAGCCGCATCACCATCGGTTCCGACAGCCACCGCGCGGAATACGTAGGTTACAAAGCAGCCGAAACCACCGATGTATTAAAAGTATTAGGCTACACCCACATCTCCACCTTCTCACAGCGCAGAGAAATCCCGGTGGAAATTTAAACGATACACAAAGACCTGCTGAACGCATCAGCAGGTCTTGTTTTGTCTGTATATGATTTTTATAACTGTACCTTTACAAGCTGGTTTGTTCCGGCTAAACGATACACCAGTACACCGTTTTTATTGATTACCGCTTTATCTGCCACATCGGCACTGGTATACACCTGTTTGCCGTTTGCATCAAACACCATCAAACGATACGGATTATCCGGTGTTTCTTCAAACCGGGCAATTACATAGCCGTTTTGGCTGGATAAACTGGTTACACTGCTTTTTCCATTGATTACGGTTATGGTTCCAGTAGTTTTGTCCCAGAAGCAGAGGTGTTCTCCGGTCGCTGCATAACCAAAATATACACCATTTTCTATTGGCGCATAAAATCTTCCATACGTCAATCCAGATGTAATATGCTGTTCCTTGCCTGTTTTTAAATCCTGTGCATATAATTCGGCACCCCAGCCGTAATAAATCGTATCTCCTGCGATTTTATAATTTTCAATAGGCTGATTACTTAATTTTTTCATACTTCCATCTGTAAGACTTACCGCATAAAGATTATGATTTCCAACAGGGCCTTTATCGGGATCAACCTCACGTGCAAGTACATACAGCATATTCTGTTTCGCATCATAACTGTCACTGGATACCGCATACTGATAACCGTTCAGTCCTAAATCACTTCTGGTGCCATCTTTTGCAATATGTGTCATAGGAATAGACGGAATCCCTCCGACAGCCGGGCCGTAAGTCTGAATCCGGAAATCACCAAAATCAACAATATTATCTTTAGACTGGTGATATACAACTTCCGGTTCCTGATTCTCCCGGATACGATGTTTGGATTCACCACCCATAAAGGCACCGCCATAATAGAAATTATAATACACCTGATTATTTTCTTCACTGAATGAAGCTACCCAGTAATCGGTCTGATAAGTACCTTCATACGGAATCTGTCCAGCTTTTTTCCGATTTGCATCATTACCCCAGTCATTTAACGGCCGCTGGTATACAACCCCTTTTTCGCCCTGATAATACAGATTATCCGAGTTGATTGCAAAATCAAATTCTGTCTGTCCTTCTGCGTTTGTATTACCATCTTTTAAAATCACACTGTCCGTTTTGATATTATTCGATGTAATCACTAATCCGTTTTTATTATCAAACTGATATTTCCAGCCGAATTCGTTTACAGCAAAACGCCATGTTAACGGAAAATAGGTCACATCCCGATACAGCAAAAGCGGATATTTTTCACCGGCGTTGTTAATTTCTTTGCCGTTTACTTTAATTTTACCGGATGCAATCTGAGCGGTTCCCCGTTTATTGTTTTTCTTTGCGGTTTTATAGTCATAATAGGCACCGGTTAAGTCGGATTTGATAATCCCCAGACCGTCTTTCTGATTCCATGCTGTCTCTAACCCTAAAAACCGGCAGTCATAATAGGTCATCGGCACATAGGTAATATTGTTATACACCAGCAGTGGATACTGGCGATTATCATTTTCCACCACAGTGCCGTTTAAGGTTACATCAAAGGTCGGCAGGGTTACCGGCACCGATTTTGCTGCTTCTGCCGGAACGGTAATACCGGTACATAAAAACGCAGATAATGCTGCGGCTGCTATCAGTTTCTTTTTCATAGTCGTTCCTCCTGTCAAATAGTCTTATGATACACAGTTTATTGTAATATAAAATTCTCCATCTGTAAACAATCGGTTGTGCAAAATAAAAACAAAGACTTATATTTTGCCTCTGCCCTGCACCTTTTTTCTTCTGCTGCATACAATATAGAAAACCGTTTTAAGGAGGATGTTTATGTCCAGAATGCGTCAGGTTCCTGTTATGGATATTACACAGCGGGAAAAGGCTATGAGCCGCAATTTGCCTGTTATCAATATACGCCCTGCCTCTCCGGCAGTATGTGCCCGGGCAAAAAAACCACCGGCAGCAAAATTGCGGCTCAGTGATGCACCGGGGCTTTTAAGCAGCGGGTGCCATTCGGTAAAAGAAGTATGTAATCATATTCAGCATATCACCACGGATTTGAATCAGCTGGCCAGTTCGGTGGAGCATATGCTGCCTTTGCTGACTGCCTATGTGACGGCATTGCAGACCAGAGGCTCCGCGCCGGAACTAAAAGAGCCGGAACATTACCGTCTTGCAGCGAAAGATGCTGAAAAAGAGCCGGAGCTATACCTGTTTACACCCAAAATCCCTGCAAAGCCGGAAATACCCATAGAGCCGCAAATGACTCCTTCGCCTGATGATTTGCAGCAATTATTGAATAATCCGCTGGTACAGAATATGATGCAGAGTTTTATGCAGAATCATGGGAAATAGATGCTGAAATTATAAGACCAGAACAATCTGTTATCTTACCGCTCTCCCTCGATACATGGACACTACCTCCAGCCTGTCCCGTGCTTCCGGAACAGCATAAATGCTGTCCGTTGCACTTATGACAGACTGAATCGTGTCCATCTATACTCGGAATTCGGGTGCGATAACAGAAGGTTCTGGTCTTTTTCGTGATAGACTTCTAAAATTTTATTTTATGGAACATCACACAGATTGTTCTGCTTCTATATATATCTACACGATTTTATTTTTACATGTTCACTTCATTCACAGGCCCCAGTACGGTAATCTGCAGATTTTCTTTGCGGAACATATCGCCGGCCAGAGATTTTACATCTTCCAGCGTAACTTTGGATAATTCATCCACGTTTTCTTCCGGTGTAATGACGCGGTCGTAAATGAGCATGGAACGCCCCAGCTTGTTCATGCGGCTGTTTACCGTTTCAAGCCCCATATAAAGGCTCCCTTTCAGCTGGCTGAAGCTCTTGTCCAGCTCATCCTTGGTAATACCATTCTGACGCACATCGTCCAGTTCTTCCAGAATGATATCAATTACACGCTGGCAGTTTTCCGGCCGTGTGCCCACCGAAATAACAAACGCACCGGTATCGGTATACGACCCGTTATAGGAATACACCGAATAAGCCAGGCCTTCTTCTTCGCGGATTTTTTTCACAAGCCGGGAGCTCATACCGCCGCCCAGATAGGTGTTTAAAATACTTAACGGGAATAAGCGGTCATCCTCTTTGGCAACACCAGGCATTGCCACACAAATCTGGCTCTGTGCAATTTCTTTATAATAGCAGTTTACACCCGGCTTTGCCCGGTCAGCAATCCGATACTGGTTTACTTCCCCTTTCGGGATACCGCCCAGCACTTCCCGGATTGCCTCCACTACCTGATTATGGCTGATATTGCCCACCACCGACACAACAATATTGCTGCCGGTATAATACTGTTTCATATAATCTTTCAGCATATCGTGGTCAAACATCGCAATGCTCTCCTCGGTGCCTAAAATCGCCCGCCCCAGCGGATGATCCGGCCACAGATTGGCCGACATTAAATCGTGCACCTGGTCATCCGGTGTATCTTCGTACATTTTAATTTCTTCGATGATAACTTCCCGTTCTTTGGCAATTTCCTCGTTGTCAAAGCGGCTGTTTAAAAACATATCGGATAATACATCCACCGCCAGAGGAAAATCCTCCGTTAAGGTTTTAATATAATAGCAGGTGTTTTCCTTGCTGGTAAACGCATTCAGCTGGCCGCCCACAGCATCTACCGCGCCGGAAATCTGGTCGGCTGTCCGTTTTTCCGTACCCTTAAACAGCATATGTTCAATAAAATGAGTGATGCCCCACTGTTTTTCCGATTCATAGCGGGAACCTACCCCAACCCAGAACCCCATAGACATAAACTGTACATGGTTCACCGTTTCGGTAATGACCCGGATTCCATTTTCTAATGTTGTAATCTCATAATTCAAACTCTGCATATACGCACCTCAATTATTTATACTTCTGCTGTTCAGTATACCCGACTTCGATACTGCTGACAACCCGTAATCCAGAAGCTGAACCGCATCATAAAAACGGTTCCTGCTTTTGAGTACCACAACAATGATACGTTTCCCTGCTTTTTCAGCCACAGCAATTAAACATTGCCCGGCTTCACTGGTGGTGCCTGTTTTTACCCCGATGGCTCCCGGATATTCCCGCAAAAGCCGGTTGGTGTTCCGCACCGGCATCTGGCGGCCATCCGCCCATTTTACCCGGTATTGCTGCGTCTGTACAATTTCTGCAAATTGCTTCTGCTGCATAGCGGCTCTGGTCATCACCGCCAGGTCATAGGCCGACGAATAATGATTCTCGGCCGGAAGCCCGTTGGAATTGCAGAAATTTGTGTTGCTGCAGCCTAACAGGCAGGCCGCCAGATTCATCCGCCTGGCAAACTGCTCTTCACTTCCTGCGGCTTCCTCCGCCAGTGCCACGCAGGCATCATTGGCCGATTTCATCAAGGCACCATGCAGCAGATGGTTCACCGTCAGAACATCGCCCGGTTTCAGATTTAACGACGATTCACCGGTAGAGGCAGCCTGTTCCGACACCGTAACCGTTTTTTGCAGATCTGCCTGCTTTATCAGCAGATATCCGGTCATCACCTTGGTTAAACTGGCAGGCGGTCTGCGCTCATGCTCATTTTTGCCGTAAAGAATTTCCCCACTATCCAGATCCATCACTACCGCTGCCTCCGCCGTTACCGCCGGTACAATGTCTATATCAGCGGTCGCAGCCATTGCCTGAAATGGTGCCAGTAAAAGCAGAAATGCGGCAATCAGTACAAATCGCAAGATTCTCATAATACGTCCGACACCTTCACGCAGCTGTACCCTTTTGCCCGGATTGCCCCGATGATATCCGCCAGTGCTTCTGCGGTATGCTCTTTCGGATGCATTAAAATAATAGCTCCGCTGGCTAGCTTATCACCGGCCGCCCGTGCCACAAGCGTCTCATGCGTTGGAGCAGGTTTTTCCCAGTCGATGGTGTCCATTGTCCATAAAATTGTGGTGTAACCGCAGCTTTCGGCGGCCTCCAGACAGGTTTTGCCGTGTTCGCCATATGGCGGTGCATATAAAACAGGCTTTGTTCCTGTCAGCTTTTCCAGAATTTCTTCCGCCTGCATTATATCCTTCTGATTCTGCTCGCAACTCAGTTCATCGGGATGGGGGTGCTTATACCCATGATTCCCGATTTCATGGCCTGCAGCGGCAATCTGCTGCACCAGCTCCGGGAATTTTTCTGCAAACCGCCCGGTTACAAAAAAGGTTGCCGATGCATTCTCTTTTGCCAGCGTATCCAGCATAGATGGCACAACATCCTCGCCCCAGTCTACATTAATGGCCAGAGCCACCTTCTGCTCTGTGCTGGTTCCCTGATATACCGGATCTGCCATAACCGAGGCATCCTGACCGCCCAAAAACATCCATACTGCCCCTGCTGCCAGAAGTCCGCACAATAAAATCAGAACGGCCTGTATCAGCCATTTTGGAAAAAAATAAACTCTCATAACCCAAACCTCCTCGCTTGTCAGTCTAGTGTATGAGAGTCATAGATTGATTATTCATACAGCCATGTATCAGGCAGGTAATGATAATTCACCAGTTCAGCCTCGCTAAAATAAATGGCAATCTCCCGTTCCGCCGATTCCGCGCTGTCAGAACCATGCACCACATTGCGGCCCACCGCCTGCGCAAAATCACCGCGGATGGTTCCGCATGCCGCCTGTAACGGATTGGTGGCCCCGTTTATTTTACGCACCTCTTCTACCGCGTGCAGGCCTTCCACAACCATTGCCACAACCGGGCCGCTGGTAATATACGCCATAAGCTCTGTAAAAAACGGCTTGTCTTTATGCTCTGCATAATGCTCCCAGGCCATTTCACCCGTCACCATCATAAACTTCATAGCCGCAATACGCAGCCCTTTTGCCTCGTAACGGGAAATAATGTTCCCCACAAGGCCCCGCTGCACCCCATCCGGTTTAATCATTACAAATGTCTTTTCCATTATGCTCATCCTTTCTCGTTCTGCTGATGTTTGCTCTCGCAGCCTGTACTTATTATATCGCTTCAAGCACAGATTAGAAATAGCATACACCATTCAACAAAAAAATAACCCCCTTTGTTTATTCTTTACCGGAAATAGAATGTATCAAAGAAGGTTATTCGATAAGCATTATTCTGTTTTGCAGAATTGTTACTGCATCATTGCTTTTGCTTCGTCTAAAGTATCGGCAATGGTGAAAATTTTGTCCAGTTTTGCATATCCCACTACTTTGCGCACATGTTCCGCCATGCCGCAGAATACCAGACTGCCCTGCTGCTGGTTTGCCATTTTAAACCAGGCAATCAGTGCACCCAGACCGGACGAATCAATAAAGGTTACATCGGTTAAATCTACAATCAGATGATATACCTGATTGGTTTCTGCATAATTTTTTACCTGTTCCTTGATTTCGCTGGTGCAGCCGAGAATCAGCTCCCCTTTTAAGGTTGCGATTACATAGGAACCGTGTTTTTCCAGATGTGCCTGACACATACTTACTCCTCCTCATGCAGCCGTATAGCTATATAATTAATATCATCGGCAATCTGATGGGTTGCCGTATACCGGTAAATTTCCTGCTGCAGCTCCCGAATCTGCCGGATGGTAACCGGCTGCGCTTCCTCTGCAAAAAAGTCCAATAGACTGCTGCAGCTTCTGACTTCTTTTCCGCGAAGCTCAATTTCAAAAATACCGTCTGTGTATAAAAACAGCTCCTGCCCCAGCGTGAGTGTTACTTCATGCTGTTCATACCCCATGCCGGATAAAATCCCAAGTGGCAGGCCATGCTCGTTTTCCAGCGCCTGAATGCCATCAGCGCTGCACAGGTACGGATAACTGTGCCCGGCATTGCTGTAGCAGAATTTGCCGTCATCCAGATGAAGCACCCCGTACACCGCTGTTACAAAATAGTCGTTGCCGGTGCTGCTGAAAAACTGCTCCAGACGCTCATTTAAACGCTCTAACAGTTCGGCAGGCTGCAGATAATACTGTTTTAAATCGTAAAGCTGAAATTTAATGGTGGCGGTAATCATCGCCGATGCAACCCCGTGCCCTTTTACATCACAGATTAACACGCCCAGGTGTGCATCATCAATGCGGATAAAATCATAAAAGTCTCCGCCGATATAACTGCTGGGTCTGTAGAGTACATCAATCTCCACATGCTCATACTGCGGCACCGAACGGGGCAGAAAGCTTTTCTGCAGCTCGGTGGCAATTACCAGTTCCCGATGCAGCTGGCCGTAGCGGTCATCTAAATCGTTGGCGATTTCTTTCATTTTCAGCAGATTTTTTACACGCAGAATCAATTCATGATGATCAACCGGTTTGGTTAAAAATTCATCGGCACCGGCTCTGAGCCCTTCCAGCATACTCTGTTTATCGCTGAGCGCTGTGATAAGTACCACCGGAATTCCGCGATACTGCTGTGCAGCCTTCATACTGCGGCACACATCATACCCGGAGCCATCCGGCAGCATAACATCTAAAAGCACAAGGTCCAGATTGACCCGCTCAATCCAGCTGTAAGCCTCGGCACAGCTGGCCGCCTTGTAAATATTCATCGGAATCCCGCTTAAATCCAGATATGCCTCCAGCAGCTCCAGATTCACTTCGTAGTCATCCACCAGCAATACATTCGGTTTTCGCGCCATACTGCACCTCCCATTCTTTATATCTATCATAGAGACAAACCAGATGTCATTCCGAGCGAAGTCGAGGAATCTTTTCAGGATTTCTCCACTTCGGCACCTGTGTGCCTCCGGTCGAAATGACAGAATCACAGAATCGTTTACTCACAGTGACATCATCTGCAGATAAGAAAAATAACGCTACCTAACAGAATCAGATAGCGTTATTGATTGGCTTACATAAATAAATTAGTTGTTGAATACGTCAGCCAGTGTGCTGCCCATTTCTTCCTGTACAACTGGAATTTCTTCCTCTGGAGCAGCTTCTTCAGCAGCTTCTTCTACTACTGGAGCTGGAGCTTCTTTTACAGGTCTTTCAACAGTTTTTTTGATGCTCAGGCTGATTTTTTTGTTTTCAACATCCAGTTCCAGTACTTCTGCACTGATTTCCTGGCCAATCTGTAAAGCATCTTCTACTTTTTCTACACGTTCCCAGGAAATCTGAGAGATGTGTACCAGACCATCTACGCCGTCTTCCAGCATTACAAATGCGCCGAAAGGAACGATACGTACAACTTTACCGCTTACTACGTTGCCAACTGCATATTTTTCAGCAGCAGCTTCCCATGGGTTTACGCTCAGCTGTTTTAAGCCCAGAGAGATTTTTTCTTTTTCTCTGTCAACAGCCAGTACGTATACTTCGATTTCCTGACCAGCTTTTACAACGTCTGCAGGATTTTTTACACGGCCCCAGCCCATTTCAGAAACGTGCAGTAAGCCGTCTACGCCGCCCAGGTCAATGAATGCACCAAATGCAGCCAGTCTGCGAACGATACCTTTTCTTGTCTGGCCTTCTTCGATGGAAGCCCATACTTCTTCTTTGCGTGCTTTTTCCTGTTCTTCCAGGATTTCGCGACGGGACAGAACGATTTTTCTGGATTCTGGTTCAAATTTGATGATTTTGAACTGCAGAGTCTGACCTACGAAGGATTTGATGTCTTCGATGTATTTGATGTCCAGACGGGATGCTGGTACAAAACCTCTTGTACCGATATCAACGATAACGCCGCCTTTTACAACATCTACTACAGGAGCTTCCAGGATTTCGCCGTTGTTAAATGCTTCTTCCAGTTTTTCCATAGCAGCAACCTGATCTACACGTTTTTTGCTTAACAGAACATTGCCTTCGTTGTTTTCTTCTTTAATAACCATAACACGAATTTCTTCGCCGATTGTTACAACGTCTGCAGGGTTTACATTTTTGCTGAAGCTCAGTTCACGAGCTGGAATGATACCTTCGGATTTACCGCCGATGTCTACCAGTACTTCGTCATTGTTGATTTTTACAACTGTACCTGTAACGATATCGTTTCTGCCTACTTCACCTAAAATGCCGTAGCTTTCTAAGCCCTGTTCCATTGTCATTAATTCTTCCATTTTTAAAGTTACCTCCCTAATAATCCAGTCAGGTGTTGAAGCACCTGCCGTAATTCCTGCTTTTTTTACACCGTCGAACCAGCTCATGTCAATTTCATCAGCCCGTTCGATGTGTTCTGTGCGGCAGCCATTCTGCCGGCATATGTTTGCCAGTTTTTGTGTATTGGCACTGTTAGAGCCACCAATCACCAGCATTAAATCCACCGTGCCAGCCAGTTCCAGAGCGGCGCTCTGCCGTTCTCTCGTGGCGGAACAGATGGTATTAAAAACGGTCAGTTCTGCAAGTTCGTACTGTCTCAGTGCCTGTTCCGCTTTTTCGAAGCGTTCCAGATTCTCCGTTGTCTGGGCTGCCAGACAGACCCGTTTGCCCTTAAGATCCAGGCTTTCCAGCTCAGCGATGTCCTGAAAGGCAATGCTGTGTTCCCCGGCCCAGCCTAAAATCCCCTGTACCTCAGGATGATTCCGGTTGCCTAAAATCAGTACAAGATATCCGTTCTGACTGTGTTCGTGGGCAATTTTCTGTACCTTGTTCACAAACGGACAGGTGCAGTCGTAAAGCTCCAGCCCTCGCCGTTCCGCTTCTTCGTAAACGGAGGGCGCAACCCCGTGGGTACGGATTAACACCGTTTTTTCACGGATTTCCTCAAAGGTGTCGCGGGCATAAATACCCAGGCTCTCCAGACGTTTTACCTCCTGCGGATTGTGAATCAGAGGGCCCAGAGTCGCAATGGGAGCATGTCCGCCTGCGGCCAGCTCTTCACCCTTGCGGATAGCCATTTTTACGCCAAAACAGAAACCTGCATGGGGAGCTATCTGAAAATCCACTCCATCAGCTCCTTTATAAATAATTACTTACCTTACTATTATAACGGAAAACAGCAGGAAGTGAAATAGTTATTTTCTAATAAATACTTATTTTTTGATTCGCATAAAAAGATTTTCTACAACCTCGTCAAACGTCAGGTCGCTGGTATCGATTAACACCGCGTCTTCCGCCTGTTTTAACGGCGAAACCTCCCGCTCCGAATCTTTTTTATCGCGCAGCGCAATATCAGCCATCAGCTGCTCCATATCCACCGCCAGGCCCTTCTGTTCCAGCTCCAGCGCGCGACGACGGGCGCGTTCTGCCAGAGATGCTGTTAAAAAGAATTTGTACTGGGCCCGAGGCAGCACTGTGGTGCCGATATCCCGGCCATCCATCAGCACATCGGTCCCTGCGGCAATTTTCTGCTGCTGGGCAGTCATAGCCTCGCGCACCTGCGGAATCATCGATACCGCCGATACATTGGCCGAAATCTCCGGTGTGCGGATTGCCTCGGTTACATCGGTGCCGTTGCAGTAAAGCCGCTGTGTGCCGTCATCCTCTTTAAATTCCAGCTCGATGGTTTCCAGCAGCGCTTTCATGGCATCCATGTCATCAAAGGCGATCTGATGGTTCATGGCAAGCCAGGTGACTGCCCGGTACATAGCACCGGTATCTAAATAAATACAGCCAAGACGGCGTGCCAGCACTTTTGCCACGGAGCTTTTCCCCGCACCGGCCGGCCCGTCAATGGCAATCTGTAATGGTTTCTTATTTTCGTGACTTGTTTCGTGACTCATAGTATGATTCTGTCCCCTTTTTATCTGCCATAAAGAAATGCACCTGAAAGAGATGCACTTAGTTAATGGTGCGATGCGCCATCCCCACTGCCACTTCATCCAGATGCAGCAGGCCTACAACCAGAAACACCGCAATACTTAAGTGATCCTGATAACGGGCAATGCCGATTTTGCCGCCCACATTGAGGCCGATTGCCTTGTTCTGAATCTGCGATAAGGCTTCTCTGGTCGCCCCGGCAACCGCACCGGTCTCCGAATGGGTATCGTTGATAATGCCTTCCCGTCTTGCTGCCACGATGGCATGCTCCACAAATTTATTGATAGAAGTCAGATATTCGCCGCCAAAGTCAACCGCAGCACTTTTAATGCCCTGTGCGCTGTTTTTTTTCTTTTCCTGCGCTTCTTCTTCTCTGTTTTCACTGATTGCCATCCGCAGCGCCACTCTGGCAATTGTTTTACTACCGTAGTTCATAATATCACTCCATAACGGGTATCATGTTCTATTTTACGCCAGAATCCTCGATTGTGCAAGCAGTCCCGGCCAAATAACCGGTAGAAAAGGCCGCCTGCAGATTAAAGCCGCCGGTCATGCCGTCAATATCCAGCACCTCGCCGGTAAAATAAAGCCCCGGTACCAGTTTGCTTTCCATAGTTTTTGGAGACACTTCTTTTACACTGACACCGCCTGCCGTTACAATGGCCTCTTCGATTGGCCGCGCCTTTGTAATGGTAAAGCGGAAATTTTTTAAAAGCTCCACCATCTTCTGCCGCTCCTCACGAGTAATCTGATGCATGGCCTTATCCGGCGAAATACCGCTTTTCTGGATAAACACCGGAATTAATTTACTCGGCATTAACCCGTGCAGCGCATTTTTGAGCTGTTTGTTTTTCTGTTCCTCAATATCGCGCAGGATACGGGCATCCAGTTTTTCCGGGGATAATGCCGGCTTAAAGTCAATGATGCCGGTTAACGGCTCTTTGTTCTTCTGCCAGTAATCCACCGCTTTATAACTGCACGATAATACAATCGGCCCCGAAATGCCGAAATGGGTAAAGAGCATTTCGCCAAAATCCTGAATCAGCTTTTTGCCCTGGGATGTTTCGATGGTAAAGTTCACATTTTTAAGGCTCAAGCCCTGCAGCGCTTTTACATAGCCTTCGGCACATTCTAACGGGATGAGCGACGGCCGTAAATTCACCACCGTATGCCCGGTTTTGCGCGCAAAATGGTAGCCATCGCCGGTGGTGCCGGTGCCCGGGTACGATGCGCCGCCGGTTGCCACAATGACATGGTCAGCCAGAAGCTTCTGCCCGTTTACAAGCTGTACACCCGAAACCCTGCCATCCTCCACAAGCACTTCTTTTACCGTGGCATTCAGCCACACATCCACGCCGGCCTCCTGCATTTTGCGGCGCAGCGCATTTACAATATCCTTTGACTGATCCGATACCGGAAACACCCGCTCGCCCCGTTCTACCTTCAGCGGCACCCCGGCCTCTTCAAAGAAATATTTTACCTGCTGATTGGAAAAGCTGCTCAGCGCCGTATATAAAAATTTGCCGTTATGCACAAAGCTGCGGATAATTTCATCCGTGTCTTTATCGGTGGTTACGTTGCAGCGGCCTTTGCCGGTAATCAGAATTTTTTTGCCCAGCCGGTCGTTTTTTTCCAGAAGTATCACCTCTGCACCGTTTTCTGCCGCTGTAATAGCGGCCATCATGCCGCTGGCACCGCCGCCGATGACAATTACTCGATTCGCCATAAACAATCTCCTTTCTCCTGATATCCAGGCTGCTATACAAAAAAATTTTCCAGAAATATCGTCAGATGCTGTATAGAAATATCGTTTTCTCAAATACTATAGCTACTGAAACAAAGGAGGTCAAGATATGTTTTCACGAAAAAAGAAATTTTTTGCATTATCCATCGCGCTGCTCTGTGTATCCTGCCTGTTATTCAGCGGCTGCGGCAGCAGTAACGACACCGCACCATCCCCATCCGGCAGCCAGACGGACAGCCAGACCGGCACAGACCGTACCGATACGAAAGCCCCTAACACCGGGGATACGAACAGTACCGATACCGGCCTTAATGCCGATGAGTCCGCAAACCCGACCGACCGCACCGGCAGCACCGGGACTTCGGATAACGACCTGCACCAGCGTGCCGAAAAAATCGCCGATGCCGTTACCCATGAAATCCCCCAGGTAAAAGACAGCCGCGTGGTAATCTCGGAGCACATGGCCTATGTATCGGTTGAGATTGACAAAACCGCCGATAGCTCCGAATCCATGCAGTTAAAAGATGAAATCAGCCGGGTTGCAAAAACAGCCGACCCTGCCATTGATACCGTCTATGTCATGGAAGATGCCGATACCTTTACCCGCATGAAAGAAATCGGGCAGGATATCGCAGATGGCAAACCGGTCTCCGGCTTTTTAGAAGAGCTGGAAAACATGTTTGTGCGCGTAACCCCGACTCCACAGTCATAACAGGCAATCCCTCCTGCAGAAAATTTCCCGCAGGAGGGTTTTTTCTGTTCCGGCAGGTTCCGTTACACCTCACTGTCCATCATCTTCAGGCGGTAGTTTTTCGCATCATCTCTGCCGATATTAACGAAATATTCCGACCCGGTACGCTCAATAATACGGCTGCCGACCGCCTGTTCCATGCGGAGAATTTCCGTCAGATAGAATTCACTGGAGATAATGGTAACAGCCTTATTATTTTTATAGCGGTAATCCAGAATGGTATAGGCCAGATTCAAATCGGCCTGTGTGGGGAGCTGGGTTCCGCCTGCCACATTTCCGCATTTCAGAAAATCATCGATATACAGTACATCCGGTTCCAGCCATTCTCTGAGTTCTTTTTCGTAGGCTGCGGCATCGTTCACCAGTGCCTTCAGCTTTACGGCATGTTCACGCCATAATTTGTATTTGAGTGTCTTCCCTGCATCGATCAAATGATTGCTGATAGCGGTGCAGATGTGGGTTTTTCCTGCCCCGGACTGCCCGCCTGCAAAAAACCAGCGATAGGGTAGACGGTCCGCATAATGGGCAGTATGGTGCAGTGCCTTGTTCTTCAGGATATTCTGCGTCTCATCCTCTACAATAAAATTATCAAACCGATGGTTCTCCATCATATCTTTCAGGCCGCTCTGTTCCATATTTTTGCGTATGCGCCGCTTCTGCTTGCAGACACAGTCATACTCCACATTCGCCCAGGCGTTTGTATCCCGGTAATACACCGTTTTTTTGCTGTAGCCCCGGTTCTTGCACAGCGCACAATCATACCCGTCCTCTTCCTGCAGGTTTCCCCTCCGGCTGTTCGTCGTTTGGGCATCTGTCAGAATATACTGGGCAGGTGCTTGTATGCCCTCAAATTCCGTGTAGTTTTCCAGTGTGATTTCCGCTTCTGTGATACCCTCCGGCTCCTTACACCAGAATACCGAATTTTCGTTCCATTTCTCCATTGTTGTTGTCTCCTTTCTGCATTCCCCGGCTGTTCTGTTTCGCCTGGCGGCGTTTTTCCTGACGGTCCCAGTTGCGCAGTGCCGCTTTCCAGTCACGCATCAGGGTCTTGCCCATCATCCAGCCCTTTGCTCCGTAGTAGTCCATAAAATGTTCAGCATCCACTTCCAGCTGTTTTTCTGCAATATAATTCTCCACCTGTGTGGTTGTTGGCGGTGTAAATCGCGACTCTCCAGCAGATCTTACACCCGGCTCATCAGCCTGTTTGGGAGAATTCTCATCAGAATGAACATTACAATTACTTTTTTGATTTTCATTCTCATTTGCATTTTCTTTTACATTTTCATTCGCATTAGCATTTACATTAGGTTTCCCGATAATAATCCGTCGGTTTTTCTTTTCGAAACCGTCGGTTTCTGTTTTGTTTTTCTCTGTGTCAGCAGCCGTTTCGTCTTCCGGTTCTGCCGCTATCTCGTTCTCCTGCGGTTCCGGCTGTTTTTTTGCAGTTCTCCCGCCGGTTCTGCCCACAATTCTGCGCTGTATATTCGCATCGATTTGAGGCTTTGCCTGTACAAATACCATTTTCACCAGTGTATCGGCGTCATCCGCCAGTTCCGTGCCGTGAAACGCGTAAGCACACAGTGCATCATATACACGCCCCCGCAAAGCCTCATCCGAAATCAGCTGAATTGCATCATAAAACGAGCGATAAAATACAAAACTGTTCTCATCATGGTTTTTCGCCATTTATTCCTCCATTTCGTACGATAACAACTGCTGCATTTCATTTTATAATACAGATATTCCAGAATTACCATTCCTTTACATGGTATCATCTTCCATGGTAAATTTCAAGTTTTATTTACTGATTTTAGCAAACCATATCAAAAAAAGATAATATATGAAAAACCCGGATGCGCACAAAACGCCCCCGGGTTTTTTATGATTATCTATATCTTAAACTATACCACAT
>DAISWV010000007.1:0-17051 GCA_036826195.1 Peptococcaceae bacterium
TGGCATTACGCCGTCATCGGCTGCTACTCCAGAATCGCAATGTCAGTAACCTGTGCACCGCGCGCACGCATTGCAGTAAACGCTTCGTGACCCGGGGTGTCCAGGAAGGTGATTTTCTGATCATGGGTTTCTACCTGATATGCACCGATATGCTGTGTAATCCCGCCTGCCTCGGTGGAAGTAACGTGTGTAGAACGAATTTTATCCAGCAGAGATGTTTTACCATGGTCAACGTGACCCATAATAGTTACTACCGGTGGACGATGTACCAGATCTTCCGGATTATCTTCTACATCAGTAAACAGTTCTTCTTCTTTGGATACTTTTACTTCTACCGTTGCACCGAATTCTTCTGCAATAATGGTTGCAGTATCTACGTCCAGCTCCTGGTTAATGGTAGCCATTACGCCCATCGCCATCAGCTTCATAATTACATCGGTCGCTTTTTTGCCCATCTGGTGTGCCAGATCCTGTACGGTAATGGTATCTTCCAGAACAACATGATGTTTTACTTCCGCAAATTCTCTTGGCGGTTCTTTTTTCATGTTTTTGTTGTTTTTGCCACGGTTTTTATTATTGTTGTTTTTATGGAAATTGCTGTTCTCGTTACGTTTAGAGCGAGCAGTCTGTTCCAGTTTGGACTTAGAATTATCGCTGCTGCTGTTCCAGTCCTGATAACGTTCTTCTACCGCATCTCTGGTAAAGTTTTCATTATTGTTTTTACCGGTTGGAGCCACTTTTGGCGCCTGATTGCGAACCGGTGCAGACGGTGTTGCGCGGTTTGCATTTACACCAACCCGACGATTCGATACGGTATCCTGCTGCTGGTTGTTTTTGCGGAACATATCACCGCCGCGGTCACCGCGGTTTTCGCGATTGTCACGGCCGCCATCTCTGTTATAGCCGCCTTCACGATTTGGGCGTTTGCCATCTTTGTTAAAACCGCCGCGATTATCCTGGCCATTTCTGTTCTGGCCTTTAAAATCGCCTTTGCCGTCTTTGTTGAAACCGCCTCTATTATCGCGATTTTCTCTGTTATCTCTGTTATCACGATTATCTCTGTTAAAGTTTCTGTTATCACGGTTATCGCGATTATCTTTATTGAAACCGCCTCTGTTATCGCGATTTTCTCTATTATCTCTCTGCTCCCGGTTCTGACGATACTCTCTATTATCCCCGCCAGCAGGTCTGGATTGATTATTCTGCGGTTTCTGACCGGATTTCTGTGTCATATCTCTTTTTCCATTCTCCCTGTAGCTGTTATTTCTATTCTGAGCGCCTGTCTGAGTAGAACCTTCCGCTTTTGTCTGCTCTTCCGTTTTATTCTGACGCACTTCTTTCGGCTGTTCTTTTTTCACAGCCATTTCTGTTTTTGCTTCTGCTTTTGGTTTTTCCGGCTGTTTTGCCGCCGGTTTCTGAAAAGCCTGTTTTACTTTCGCAGCTTCTGCTTCTGTAATCGAACTCATATGATTTTTTACATCCACATCCATTGCTTTTAATTTTTCTATAATCAACTTACTATCAACATTCAGTTCTTTGGCAATTTCGTAAACGCGAGATTTACTCATTAAACCACCCCCAAAAGATGTGTCAATCCTGCATTTTCTTCTTGATAGCCTCTGCCATGTTTTCTTCCATTATTCCAATCACACCGCGGGGTGACATCCCCACAGCAAGACCCATTTCCAGCTTTGTCGCAGGCAGCACCACCGCCTCGATTCCGTGCTTTTCGGCTTCTGCCTGCCATTGCTCCTGACGCTGCTCAGATAACTCCTCTGAAACAATCAGAAGAGCAAGCCGTTCTTTCGCCAGAAAATTTTCCACGGCTGCATCACCGCCAGCCAGCTTTCCTGCCTTCTGGGCAAAGCCCATCAGGGTTAATACGCCTTTTACATTCATGACAGCTGTTCCTTTAACGACTCATATATTTCCTGAGAAATCGCAGTTTCCAGACTGCGTTCCAGGCGTTTGCTTTTTACAACCTTGTTCAGGCATTCCAGATCAGGACAGATATACGCGCCCCGCCCCGGTTTTTTGCCGGTCATATCTACCGAAATTTCACCCTCCGGCGAGCGAACAATACGTACCAGTTCCCGTTTTTCCTTCTTTGCCTGACAGCCCATACAGGTTCTCTGTGGTACTTTTTTCGGCATAGATTAGTCCTCCAGATACTCTTCTACTTCTTCGTAATCCTGATCTTCATAATCAATACCAGCTTCCTGTGCCTGGCTTTCGCTCTTGATATCGATTTTCCAGCCAGTCAGTTTTGCAGCCAGGCGAGCATTCTGGCCTTCTTTGCCGATTGCCAGCGACAGCTGATAATCAGGCACGATTACACGAGCTTTTTTCTCTTCTTCGTTAATCTGTACATCCAGTACCTTTGCAGGGCTTAAAGCACTCGCAATGTAAATACCAGGATCTTCATTCCATTTCACGATGTCAATTTTTTCACCGCGAAGTTCATCTACAATTGCCTGTACACGGCTTCCTTTAGCACCAATGCATGCACCGATACAATCCACATTTTCATCATGGGAGTATACAGACAGCTTGGAGCGGGAACCTGCTTCACGGGCAACCGATTTAATTTCTACCACGCCTTCCTGAATTTCAGGAACTTCTAATTCAAAGAGACGTTTCAGAAGCCCTGGATGTGTACGGGATACCATAATCTGAGGGCCTTTTGTCGCTTTTCTTACTTCTACAATGTAAGTTTTAATGCGATCAAACATTTCATAGCTTTCTCCTGGAATCTGTTCATTTGGACCCAGAACCGCTTCAATTTTCCCTAAATCAATGTAATAATTACGGTTTTCAATACGCTGAATGGTACCGGTTACAATGTCGCTCTCCCGTTCGGAGAATTCACTGTAAATCATACCGCGTTCTGCTTCGCGGATACGCTGTACCACTACCTGTTTCGCAGTCTGCGCTGCGATTCGGCCGAAGTTGCGAGGGGTTACTTCTTCCATTACCACTTCGCCCACCTGATAGTTCGGATTCAGCTTCTGAGCCTCTTCCAGTGAAATTTCTGTTTTGTCATTCAGTACTTCTTCCACTACATCGTAGCAGGTAAATACATGGAATTCACCGGTCACTTCATCAATGTTCACCTGAACATTCTGCGCAGAACCAAAATTCTTTTTGTATGCAGAAATCAGTGCTGCCTCTACAGCTTCCAGAATTACTTCCGGTTCAATACCTTTTTCTTTTCCCAGGTCATGTAATGCCTGCATTAATTCTGTACTCACTTTGGTAACTCCTCCTTAATTAAAACTCCCACACCAGATTGGCTTTACCGATTTGTTTGCGCGGGATAGCAATAGTTGTTCCATCTACATCCAGCGTTACGGTTTCTTCTGTTGTTTCCTGCAGAATCCCGATAAACTGTTTTTTTCCTTCCACTTCAGAGAAAGTCTTTACCTGCACCTTTTCCCCCTGGAAGCGTTGAAAATCTTTGGTACGTTTCAGCGGCCGCTCAATACCAGGGGAGGATACCTCTAGACGGTAGGCCTGTGTAATAGGGTCTTTTTCTTCCAGAATGTCACTGAATTTACGACTGATTAATTCGCAATCATCCAGATCAATTCCTTCGTCACCCTCTTTATCCAGGAAGAGTCGCAGATACCATTCCGCCCCTTCTTTCACGTATTCCACATCAATTAGTTCCATGCCATTCTCCAGAACCAGCGGCTCCGCCATTGTCCAGATTGCATCTTCAATTTTGCCCATATTCTCCACCTCACATTTCCAGTCCTGTTATATTATTATAAAAAATCCTCGATATAAACAAGAAAGAGCGGGATAGTCCCACTCTTTTGGCAAATTTCTCTTCGGTTGAATTAATCATACCACAAAAGCGTTTGAATATCAAGAAAAAGATTACATTTCCGCTCGCGGTTTCGCTGCTTCCGTCAGCTTCTCCAAAGCTTTTTTCTCAATCCGGCTCACATAGGATCGCGATACCTTTAACCGTGCTCCTACCTCTTTCTGTGTCAAAGGTTCCTCTCCATGCAATCCATAGCGCAAAATGATAACCTTTCGTTCCCGTTCCGTTAAACAGTTTAGCTTCTTCAACAGATTCTGATACTCGCAGCTCAGCTCCACTGTTTCTGCCACCAGATCGCCATCGGTACCCAGAATATCACGCAGACTAATCTGATTCCCCTCATGATCCGTCCCGATCGGTTCATTCAGCGATACTTCGCAGCGCCGTTTCTTCTGTGCCCGCAAATGCATCAAAATTTCGTTTTCCACACAACGAGCTGCGTATGTGGCAAGTTTTACATTTTTATCCGCTTTGAACGTATTGATGCCTTTTATGAGCCCAATTGTTCCAATAGAAATCAAATCATCCTGCTCCTCAGAAGTGCTTTCAAACTTTTTTGCAATGTGTGCCACTAGCCGGAGATTATGCCGAATCAGCACATCCCTTGCCTCTGCATCACCATTCTGCAGTCGTATAAGCCAAGCGGTTTCTTCAGATTCACTTAACGGCTGCGGAAATGCATTCTGCGACAGATAGCCAGTAAAGAACACCATCTCTTTTGCAAGTTCCAAAAACAACAAACTCCCCCCTGTTCCAGTGCTCTTAATACCTTATGAGGAAGTGCTGTCCTATTATGCAAAAAAGACAAGGTGTCAGCTCAACCAAGTCCATCATCAAAATATGCAGCCATCTGTTCTAGCAAAACAAAAAAAGCAGACTCCAAAGAATCTGCTTTTTACTGGAGCGGAAGACGAGATTCGAACTCGCGACCCTCGCCTTGGCAAGGCGATGCTCTACCACTGAGCCACTTCCGCATATGAAGTTTTAAACTGGTGCGGGTGAAGGGACTTGAACCCATACGGTAAAACCGCCAGATCCTAAGTCTGGTGCGTCTGCCAATTCCGCCACACCCGCAAATAAAAGAGAGATGCGCTATCCGCGACTCGAACGCGGGACACCCTGATTAAAAGTCAGGTGCTCTGCCGACTGAGCTAATAGCGCATATGGCTGGGGTGGCAGGGCTCGAACCTACGAATGCGGGAGTCAAAGTCCCGTGCCTTACCACTTGGCTACACCCCATCGAAGGTTACATCCGCTTACCTGATGCTACCAGAAAAATGAAATAAGAGGGTGGATGATGGGGATCGAACCCACGAATGCCGGAGCCACAATCCGGTGTGTTAGCCACTTCACCACATCCACCATATTTAGAAAAGCATGTGCCAGGAGGGACTCGAACCCCCGACCCTCGGCTTAGAAGGCCGATGCTCTATCCAGCTGAGCTACTGGCACACATTTGGAGCGGGTGATGGGAATCGAACCCACGTAGCTGGCTTGGAAGGCCAGAACTCTACCATTGAGCTACACCCGCAACACCACACATTGCTTCGCGTCAAAAAAATAGTATCGGGGTGGAGGGATTCGAACCCCCGGCCCCATGGTCCCAAACCACGTACTCTACCAAACTGAGCCACACCCCGTTACATCTTTGTCCTGACGACGAAAGTTATTCTATCAGATTCTAGATGTTTTGGCAAGCCTTTTTTTCATATTTCCTGAAAAAATTTTCACTTTTTTTCTCAGACAGTGTCAAAAGGCCCCAGGAAGCCGAATCAAAACGCAGATTTAAACTGCTGACGGAGCCCGGATTAATAAGTGTTACGTCCCCTTCTTCATACATTGCCTGATGTGTATGCCCAAACAGGACAAAATCAGCCGCAAGCTCCAGCCCGCGATAATACACAGGCTGGTATGTGCTTTTTACCTGGTAGCGATGACCATGACAGATAAAAAAACGCCAGCCTCCCAGTTCAAAAACCTGCTCCTCTGCCTCATTTGAAAAACCGTCACAATTCCCTCGCACAATATAGGCTGGAACCTGAAGCGCCCGTTCTAATTGACGTCCATCACCGGCATAATCTCCAAGCATCACAAGACAATCAATGGCACCTTCTGCCTTGATATTCTCCTTTATCGATTCCGCCGCTACCTGCCAGTTATCGTGCGTATCACTGACAATGGCGATTCTGATTTTTTTCATTCGCTTTTTAACCCCCGGATAATTTCCACCGCTTTGCGGTTGGCATGTCCACGATGACTGATGCGGTTTTTCTCTTCCATAGTCAGCTCCGCAAAGGTTTTATTCATGGATTCCACATAAAAAAGCGGGTCATACCCAAAGCCGCCCTCACCGCGAAGCGCATGCAGAATGGTTCCTTCGCAGGTGCCTTCTACCGTATATTCTCTGCCATCCGGCAGTACAATCGCAATCACACAAAAGAACCGTGCGGTGCGGTCTGCATCGGCTACCGTTTCCATAAGTTGCAGAACTTTTGCATTATTATCGGCATCACTACGCTGCTCGCCGGCAAAGCGGGCCGAGTAAATCCCCGGTGCGCCATTCAGCGCATCCACTGCAAGCCCCGAATCATCAGCCATTGCCGGTTTCCCGGTGGCTTTACATACAGCTCTTGCTTTTATCAGTGCATTTTCTGCAAATGTGCTGCCGTCTTCCACAATCTCACCGATTTCGGGATAATCTTTCATGGAATGAATCTGCACATCCAAACCATCCAGTAAGCGCTGAAATTCTGCCAGTTTCCCTTTATTTCCGCTGGCAAGTACCAGTTCTGTTATCACGATATTCCAACCTCTCTATTACAAAATTACGGCTGCAGGATGTATTTTTTCCCTGTACCGCTCATATATATTTTGCCATCATAGCTTTGTTCTGCTTCTCTCTGCTGCTGATGCAGATTATTTTCCGGAAAGAAATGCGTTAAAATTAAATTCTCCGCTCCAGCACTCTGTGCCAGTTGTGCAGCCTGACGAGCCGACATATGATACTCGCCCCGTTCTGCCACTTCGTATTCTCTGAGTGAGGCCTCCGCCAGCAAATAGCGCGTGCCTGCACAAAAATCCGATAATTCCGGAAACCATCCCGTATCACTGGTATAAGTCAGTATCGGTTCCCCGCCTATCTGAAACTGTACCCCGTACGTTGGCAGCTGGTGCCGCACCTTAAAAAAGTTTAGCTGAAATAGATTAAAGTCATTCACCGTTTTCACTGCATCTTCCAGACTGATTACAGTAAACACATCATCCCACTGTTTCATTTCTTCCACCAGTGGGTGCGGGCCTTCCGGCAGATACACATAAAGCGGTTCCTGACGTTTTCCTTCCCGCATCTGATATTTTAAAGCCTGCCTCAGACAGTAAATATCACTGTAATGATCCGGATGCAAATGCGTAATCACCAGAATCCCCAGCGTTGTATAATCGGCATATTTCTGCAGTTTACTAAAAACCCCATGCCCGCAGTCCAGCATAATCTGAAACCCGTCTGTATTGATAACATATCCGCTGCAGGCACCCTGCGCCGTAGCATAAGGCCCGTAATTGCCTAGAATCGTCAATTCAACCATAAGGCAGTATCCCCCTGTCTTAATCCGTCATATTTAGAACAACCTATTTATTTCCATTTCGTTTCAGTATAGCATACTTACCACCAAAAGTATAGCGGTATAATCTGTCGAATTTTGTAAAACCGCTTGCATGACGAGCGAAAAAACATTACACTATACACAGACGCAGTATTATTGACTGCCTTATCTTTTTCTTGGAGGTTTTTTATCATGAAAGTATCTGTAAACTGGGAACAGAAAATGGCTTTTGAAGCCGCTACCGAATCTGGTCATAAAGTGAAAATGGACGGTCCAAAAGACAATTCCGCTCCACGTCCAACCGAACTGCTTTTATGCGGCGTTGGCGCATGCTCCTCTATGGACGTTGTAGAAACCATGGCAGAACGCGGCCAGAAACTGGACTCTTTAAAAGTAGAAGTACGCGGTGATCGTGCTGCTGATTACCCAATGCCATTCACTGATTTACATCTGCATTATATCGCAAAAGGTGATATTGATCCTGCTATCTTCCGTGCATGTCTGCAGGAATCCATGAACCTGTACTGTGCAGCAGCTCTGTCTATGACTGCGAAAAAACACGTAACTTACGAATTAAACGATATCGTATACTCTCTGTACGAATAATTTTCAGATTTTTCTGTCAATCCAGCGGACACACAACATGTGTCCGCTTTTCTATTTCTGATAACAGACACCCTCCAGATCGGATTCTGCCTTTTCATCTTTACATTTTCATCATAGAAAGAATCATCGCTAAAAAAATACAGCCGCATGCCATCATGGCACCCTTTTCAGCTGCCAGCAATCCAAACAGAACCGCAAAATAGATACCAGTTCGCGCAAGGTTCGAAAAAATATCATACGGCTCCATGTTTTTCCCAGCTTCTTTAAAGGCCTGTCGTGCTGCCTCACCCGGTGCACTGAACTCAATGGCGATGGATAATAAGCTGCTTCCGGCTAACAGCGCATAAATGACTGGTATTTCACCGGTAGCCTGATATTCCAGCCAGGTAATAGCCGCTTCCAGCGCAGCCGAAATAATATAACTGAACAATAACATAATTTCGCCTCCATTATCTATATAGTTTATCACAATAAAAATTTCTTTTCATTAAAAGTTTGCAAAAAAATAAGTACTTTGCTATACTTTAAGTTATGATAAGTATTAGGCAAAGGGGGCGTAAACAAATCATGGTAATCACTAAAGAAATGGGAATTAAAGAATGCGTGCAGAAATACCCAAAAACTGCTGCTGTATTTATGGAATTCGGCATGGGCTGCTTAGGCTGTGCTGCAGCTCATTTTGAAAATATCGAACAGGGTGCATTAGGCCACGGTATCAACGTACCAGCTTTAATCGAAGCTCTGAACAAAGCTGTTGAAAACAACTAATTTTCAAAACAGAAAGCAAACGCCGCTGGAGCAATCCAACGGCGTTTTTATATGCATTCATTTTACACATATCATATTGTATTATTCTTTTGGGCACAGTGCAAAACATCTTGCCGGATAGCCAGTACCGCCTTTCACCTTTGGCCAGGTGCAGAAAATAACACCGCCAACCGGAGGACACTGTTCCACATTGCATAACAGTTCCACCTGAATCCGATCCTGAGCCAGAATATAATATTCAACCTCGTAATTCGTCAGTCCCGAAGTAATCGGTGCCTCGGTATCCGAGGTTTCATGACCGATACCGCCTACATTGCGTTCCTCTACCAGGAATTTTACCGCTTCCAGCTTCCAGCCAGGGAAATGACGATTCCCGTCAGCGTCTAAGTTATCCATCGTCTCAGCCGGCCGTTTTCCCCAGCCGCTCTGAAATACTACAAATGCCTTTTCCGGAATCTTTCCGTAAACCGCTTCCCATTCCAGAATATCTTCTACTGTCAGAACATAGTCCGCATTCTGCGCTACCGCATCTTCTTTATTAATCACACAAAGCGGCATAATCGATTCTTCAATCGTAACCGCATCCAGTGTACGGCCACCCTTCACCATATGCGCAGGAGCATCTACATGGGTACCGTACTGCCCTACCGTTGTATAGGCATGTGCCGCAAAAATCGCTTCTTCCAGATTCATTTTCTCTTCAACCTGCAACGCCGGCCATCCAACCCAGTGCGGTGTTTCCGGACTTAATTCATAACTCAGATCCACCCATTTATACTGTTTCTCCCACTCACCAAGCATCTGCCATAATGCCAGATTCGCCATAATAATCCCTCCATTCACAAATTTACTGATTTTTTTTGCCGATAAGCATCGATAAATTTATTATAATCGAAAACATGCGGCATCGTCTATAAAATACATAATAAATACAAAAAAGGGCGTTATCTTTCGAAACAGATAACACCCATACATACTTATTTTATTCGCACTGTAATGCAGTAATTGCAATCATATCTACGACATCCTGCACACTGCAGCCGCGGGATAAATCATTTACCGGTTTTGCCATCCCCTGCAGAATTGGCCCAATCGCAGTCGCATTAGCAAAACGCTGTACCAGTTTATAGCCAATATTCCCTGCCTGTAAGTCCGGGAATACCAGAACATTGGCATGACCGGCAACGTCACTGCCCGGTGCTTTTTTCGCTGCAACAGAAGGAACCACAGCGGCATCCAGCTGCAGCTCGCCATCTACAGATAACTCTGGTTGTTTTTCTTTTACAATAGCCAGTGCTTCTGTTACTTTATCTACGTTTTCATGTTTTGCAGAACCTTTTGTAGAGAAGGAGAGCATTGCCACATTAGCCTCGCCGCCAATCAGGCTGCGTTTTGTTTCCGCACAGCTGATCGTGATATCAGCCAGCTGCTGGCTGTCCGGATTTGGATTTACCGCACAGTCGCCAAAAATGAACACGCCATTGTCACCATAGGTAGCTTCCGGCAGAATCATTACAAATGCACCAGATACGGTTTTGATGCCTGGTTTTGTTTTTACGGTCTGTAATGCTGCACGTAATACATCGCCAGTGGTATTTTCTGCACCAGCCAGCAGGCCGTCAGCCAAACCTTTCATCAGCATCAGGTTGCCGAAATACAGTGGATTGCGTACAGTCTGCGCTGCTTTTTCCGGTGTCATGCCTTTATTTTTACGCAGTTCATAGAATAATTCTGCGAATGCATCCAGATATTCACTGCTTTTGATATCTACAATCTCAACACCATCCAGAGCAATGCCTTCCTGTGCCGCGATACTGCGGATTTCTTCCGCATCACCTAACAGTACCGGTGTTGCCAGCCCTTCTGCCGCTGCAATAGATGCACCTTTTAATGTGCGAACCTCAGTACCTTCCGGTAATACAATTCTGCGTCTGTTTGCTTTTGCTTTTTCTTTAAATCCTGCTAATAAATCCATATTGCGCCTCCTTGTCAATTTTTCAAATTCAAATAAATATGTTCTATAAACATACTTGAAACGATATTCACAAAAATGTCCCGAAAATAAAAATGTCCGACACTCCGCCGGAAAGTTTCCCCGACGGAATGTCTGACATGATTTTAAAAATTAGTTGTTGCCGAATGCAGCCGCTACAGTATCCTGAGCAATTGCCAGTTCTTCGTTGGTTGGTACAACCCATACCTGTACGGAAGAACCTTCTGCACTGATGTTAACTTCTTTGCCGCGTACATTGTTTTTCTCTGCATCGATTTTGATGCCCAGGAAATCCATATCTGCACAGATTTCTTCACGAACGTCAGGACCGTTTTCACCGATACCAGCGGTAAATACAATTGCATCTACACCGTTCATAGCTGCTACGTAGCTGCCGATGTATTTTTTTACACGATAGATGAAGATGTCTCTAGCCAGTTTTGCCTGTTCGTTACCGGCAGCGATTGCATCGTCAATTTCACGGAAGTCACTGGATACGCCGGAAACGCCCATCAGACCGGATTCTTTATTCAGCATCTGGTCCATACGTTCTGGTGTGAAACCTTCGTGTTTCATCAGGTACAGAACTGCAGTTGCGTCGATGTCACCGCAGCGAGTACCCATCAGCATACCTTCATGTGGAGTGAAACCCATGGAGGTATCTAACACTTTACCATTTTTAACAGCTGTGATACTGGAGCCGTTACCTAAATGGCAGGTGATGATTTTTAATTCTTCAACTGGTTTGCCCATCAGTTCAGCTACACGGCCGGATACATATCTGTGGGATGTACCGTGTGCACCGTAACGACGGATTTTGTGTTTTTCAGCGTATTCTTTTGGCAGACCATAGGTGTAAGCCATTGCAGGCATTGTCTGATGGAATGCGGTATCGAATACTACTACCTGTGGTTTGCCAGGCATTACTTTAGAGCATGCGTCAATACCTTTTAAGTGTGCAGGGTTGTGCAGAGGAGCCATTGCGCCGTATTCTTCGATTTTTGCGCGTACAGCATCGTCAACCAGGCATGCTTTGCTGAATGTATCGCCGCCCTGTACGATACGATGACCAATTGCATCGATGTCATCCAGAGATTTCAGGCCAGCTTCTTTCGTTTCCAGTAAGCCGTTCAGTACCAGCTCTACCGCTACTTCATGGTTTGGAATTTCCAGTTCGGTTTTGTTTTTCAGACCTTCTGCTTTAATGGTGAAAATACCGGATGGCAGACCGATTTTTTCTACCTGACCCTGAGCCATTACAGATTCGTTGTCCATGTTCAGCAGCTGGAATTTTAAAGAAGAGCTGCCGCTGTTGATTACCAGAATAATCATTGTTTTGTTCATCCTCCAATTTATTTTTCTGCTTTCTTGCAGATAATTCTATTTTGCGAGTTTTCGGATATTATCCAAAAAACTTATGTCTTTGCACAACTTTAATTATACCTCTATCAAAATTCCTTGTCAACATGCAGGAGCCTGGCTCAGAATCTTTTGATAAAGCAATTTGTCTTCTTCTTTAAAAACATTAAACACAATTTTTTGAATGGATGTATCCTTTTGCAGAAAGGCCATAGCGGTCTGAATCGCAATGCAGGCAGCCTCTTCTTTTGGAAAGCCAAAGACACCTGTAGAAATACAGCAGAACACTACCGAACAAAGTCCTTGTTCTGCCGCCAGTTCCAGGCAGCTCTGATAGGAGCTTTGCAGCAGCGATTTATGTTCCTCCGTCAAATCACCATGCACAATAGGACCTACCGTGTGCAGCACATACCGCGCCGGAAGATTATAGCCCGGTGTAATTTTCGCACCTCCAGCGGCCTCCTCATGCCCCTGTGCATGCATAACCTTTGCACACTCCTGCCGCAGCTGAACGCCGCTCATGGTGTGAATCATGTTATCAATGCAGCCGTGATTCGGCTCCCAGCAGCCCAGCATCTGGCTGTTTGCCGCATTCACAATGGCATCGGTTTTCAGGCGGGTGATATCCCCCTGCCACAAAAACAGCTTCTTATGCCCTGGTACAGGAACAAGGCTATCTACATCCACAATTCCTTTTTCACGCGTTATTTCCTGTAAATAAGCATCCTGAATCGCAATAAATGTATCACTGCAATCTTTTGGAGGCCGCAGATTCACAAGTCCCCGAAACAGCGCAAAGCTATTGCCATACCGTTTCTGAAGCCAGCTTCCATCCTCCGGATTTTCGTTCATCAAAACATCCAGCAGATATTCCAGCCTCTGCTCCTGCCCCCAGCTGTCAGTCTCATTTACATTCATGGCTCTAATCCTTTCTGAAAATCGATATCGTCTGTTTTTGAAAATACGTCTTTCGTATTTTCTTTCCGTTCTTCCGGAACATGTTCTTTCCGATATGACTGTTCTTCTTTCTGCATCAGGTAGCGTTTCTGATATTTTATTTTTGCATAATCGCTGATTTTTTTACAGTAGGCCACATTAGCCGCACCGCCAATGACACCAACCAGCGGAAGCCCCTGAATAAATTTCAGACAGAGCATGTCCGCCGCAAAAGCTTCTGCCGTCTGGCGCATTTGAAAATCTATATCATAGCCTATCGGCACTTCTTTCACATAATAATCAATCAGTTTATCTACCTGCATACTGGCTGCTTCCTTTTCATCATCCGAAGCAAGAGAAGCCTCCAGCAGTTTCAGAATAAAGTACTGCTCATCATTTTTTCGATAATCATACCCATAGCTCAGACTGATTTCATAAATACTTTTCAGAACTACGCCAATAAACACCGGAATATCCGGCAGACCAATTCCCAGAAGCCCCAGACCGCTTCCTTCTACCGCCGTAATACCAAGATTCTTCAGATTATTCTGCCCGGCCATTTTATTCATACCCTTCAGGCCTTTCTTTTTATCAATTAAATCGAAGCTCTGGTCATACACTCGATGATGAATCATCAATTCATCCCGGTCATAGGTTTTCTCGATGATACCGCTCCCTTTTTCAAATACGGTTTTAAATCCCAGATAAAACGCCTGCTGCAATTTGTCATATAATTCAGGTGGAATTTTATCTTCCACTTTGTCGGTAATCGGCTTTAAAATTCCACCGCCTGTTTTCAGCAGAAATTTTTCCTCCTTCTGCTGAATTTTTCTGAGATGTTTCCGAATCACTTTATCCATTGTTTTCGCTCCTCTCAAAATATCAGACTGTTATACCAGAAACAGCTGGGCAGTGAGTAACAAAAGCACCAGCAGCACGGCATTCAATAACAAAAACAGTTTCATATACCCTGCGCTGTCTGCCGCCGGATATTTGCAGTAAGCCTTATAACTGATTAAGCTCGCCAGACTGGCAACCGGTGTCCCAAGTCCGCCAATATCACAGCCCAGTAATAAAAGACGTCCCTGTTCCGTAAATCCTGACAGCAGCACAGCTGCCGGCACATTGCTGATTACCTGACTGGCCAGAGCCGACACCCATAATTCACGCCCCTGCATCAGCTCTCCAAGCGTGTTTTGAATCCATGTAATTTCACCCATATTGCCGGTAAACACAAAAAAGCATAAAAAAGTTGCCAGCAGGCTGTAGTCCACCTTGCGTAAAAGCGATCTATCCACCATTACATATACCACGAATACTACCGCAAACGTCACAGGCCACGGCACCAGCCGGAATACCGTGCTTAAACAGCACATAAACAGCACCGTACTCACCAAAAGCATCGGCCGCTCCATGCGCGGGTGATAATCTGTTTTATGCTGCTCCAGAGTTTTTTTGGGAATCTTCATGCAGAGTGCCAGAATCACTGCAAAACTTAACGCCGTAATCGGCAGAGTTGTCGAAAAAAATTCACCGGCACCCATTTCATAACATGCATACAGATACAGATTCTGCGGATTGCCCACCGGTGTCAGCATGCTGCCCAGGTTGGCCGCAATAGTCTGCAGCACGATAATATACGGCATGAGCTCCTTCTGCTCGGTCATTGATAAAATCAAAATAGCAAAAGGCACAAACGTGATTAGCGCCACGTCATTCGTCACCGCCATTGAGCTGAAAAAGCACAGCATTACAAGTACAATACCGATTTCACGTGCATTGCCGGCCTTACTGCAAAGCCAGCTGGAAACCCTGTCAAACACACCTGACTGCTGGAACCCGGCCACCACTGTCATTAGACAGAATAACAGCGCCAGCACCTGCCAGTCGAAATATGCAAGATATGCCGCTGATACCGGCACAAACAGCATACTCACCAGCGCAGCCGCGGCCGCAATCACCAGCACCAGCTCATTTTTTATAAATTCTTTTACACGCCCCAAATTCATGATTGTTCTCACCCAATGTAGTTATTATTACGCTTCTTCCACATAAATCATACTGCCTTCATGATATATTTCGATGCTGCACTCTCTCACAGTTCTGTTCATGGACAAATACCCGGTAAAGCGGCTCTGGTTATAGCCAAAAGTCTCATCCATTATGCTGAACCCTGCATTCTGAAAGCCTGCGATAAAATCTTTCAAGAACTTTTTTTCACCGGTAAAGGTGCCAGTATTGCCTGTAAAATCCAGCAGATACACATAGCTGAAATCCCACTGCACGTTTTCAAATATCACATGGCCATCCACCTGACTGGAAAGTCCCTCTGTTTTTATCATACCGGACTGAGTTCGCATCACAACAGTATCTTCGTCCACCTCAAAAGCAATCACATTCATATCATGCAGACTATATGGAATATGCACATTTTCTCTGATTGTCTGTCGCATCAGCATTCCTCGTTTCTTCAGTATATTCCATAGTATTATAACATACTGCCAGCATATGATAAACACTGTTTCCTCACTTAAAACTATACACAAAAACGGAGCAGATTATTCTGCTCCGTTAATTCATTTTACTGATTTGCCTGTTGCTGCTGTTTTGCATAGTTTACGCGATCTTTCGCTTTCAGGAAGCGTTTACGCAGACGCAGGAAGTGTGGTGTTACTTCTAAGTATTCATCGTCATTCAGAAATGCAATGCATTCTTCCAGAGACATATCTCTTGGAGTTTTTAAACGTACAGTATCATCTTTTGCGGATGCACGCACGTTGGTCAGGTTTTTGCCTTTGCATACATTTACCGCGATATCCTGTTCACGGCTGCCTTCACCGATAATCATACCCTCGTATACATCAACACCGGCACCAATAAATAAAGTACCGCGTTCTTCCGCAGGGAATAAACCGTAAGCAGTGGTGGTACCGGTTTCAAATACCAGCAGGGCACCGGTACGGCGGCCTACAATATTGCCGGAGTATGGACGATAGCTGTCAAATACGCTGTTCATGATGCCATAGCCGCGGGTATCAGTTAAAAATTCGGTACGGAACCCTACCAGACCGCGGGCAGGAATGATATATTCTAAACGGGTCTGACCATTAAAGTTCTGCATATTGGTCATTTCCCCTTTACGAGCACCCAGTTTTTCCATAACAGGCCCCATGTATTCTTCCGGCACATCAACGGTTAATGCTTCGTACGGTTCGCATTTTACGCCATCAACCTCTTTAATAACAACCTGTGGTTTGGATACCTGGAATTCCATCCCTTCACGGCGCATGGTTTCAATTAAGATAGACAGGTGCAGCTCACCGCGGCCTGCTACTTTGAAAGTATCTGCATTATCGGTTGGTGTTACTTTTAACGCAATATCTGTTTCCATTTCTTTAAACAGGCGCGCAGCCAGTTTACGGGATGTTACAGGGTCACCGTCTTTGCCGGCAAATGGAGAGTTATTAACCATAAAGCTCATTTCCAGAGTTGGTTCTTCAATTTTCAGGAATTCCATCGGTTCAATGTTAACGGTATCACAAATAGTTTCCCCTACGTTGATTTCGCCTAAACCTGCAATGGCAACAATTTCACCAACAGATGCGCTTTCGATTTCAAATTTTTTCAGACCCTGGAACCCAAACAGTTTGCTGATACGTGCCTGTTTGATTTTACCTTCACGAGTTTGCATAGCCACCATCTGGCCATTTTTCACAGTCCCGCGATTGATGGTGCAAACCGCAATGCGGCCCAGGAAGTCATTGTAGTCCATCAGTGTAATCTGTGCCTGCAGAGGGCCTTCTGCATCCCCTTTCGGAGATGGAATATGTTCAATAATCGCTTTGTACAGCGGCTGTAAATCCACAGCTTCTACATCCAGATTATCGGTGGCAATACCGGCAAAACCGGATGCAAAAATAACCGGGAATTCCAGCTGATCTTCATCAGCACCTAAATC
>DAISWV010000008.1:0-16525 GCA_036826195.1 Peptococcaceae bacterium
ATAATTTCTGGAATTGCTTTCTTATGAGTCCCCAAATAAAAGGCATAGATATTCTTATATTTTTACGTATCATCGCATTCGGATTATCCGATACAGCTGAATCAGTACCGTAGGCAAAGCCGCAAGCAGAACAGCCATAAACAGCTTATTGCTGGTAAACTCTGCACTGACTGCAAATACCTCATGCAGCCCTGGAATTAATAACACTGCCAGCAGAAGCAATCCTCCCAGCACAAATGCAGCAATGCTGTACCAGTTAGCCGGAAGCCGAAGCAGCGAGTACTCCCCGCGGCAGTTAAAACCGTGAAACAATCGCGCCAGACACAGCACCGCAAAGGCCATAGTTCCTGCCAGCCCATCACTGATTATATAGCCTGCATAATATCCAATCAGTGTTACAATAGCTAGAAGCAGACCTTGTGCTGCCAGCTGCTTTAAAAATTCTCCGGTAAGAATCCCTTCCTGCGGGTCACGCGGTTTTCGGTTTAACAGATTGTCTTCCGGCGGCTCCATATTAATCGCTAACGCCGGCAGGCTATCCGTCACCAGATTGATAAAAAGCAGCTGAACTGCCGTAAATGGCAGAGGCAGGCCCAGAATCGATGTATAAAGCACAACAAGAATTCCGGCCAGATTTCCAGATAGCAGAAACTGAATCGAATGCCGGATATTCTGATACACCGCTCTCCCGTTGGAAACCGCCTTTACAATCGTAGCAAAGTTGTCATCGGTTAAAATCATGGCAGCCGCATCTTTGGACACACTGGTGCCGGTAATCCCCATTGCAATACCAATATCAGCCTGTTTTAATGCAGGCGCATCGTTCACACCGTCGCCGGTCATAGCTGTAATGGCACCTTGTTTCTGCCAGGCTTTTACAATGCGTATTTTATGCTCCGGTGACACACGGGCATATACAGAAATCTGCGAAACATCGCTCTGCAGCTGTTCGTCGGTCATCTGTTCCAGTTCAGCACCATCCACCACGCGGTCTGTTTTCTGCAGAATCCCGATTTTTTCCGCAATGGCCGCCGCTGTTACTTTGTGATCACCAGTAATCATAACAGGCCGAATCCCGGCTCTGCGGCAATCGGCCACAGCCTTTGCCGTTTCCTCACGAGGAGGGTCCATCATAGCAATTAAACCGATAAACGTCAGGTTTTCTTCGTCTTCGAAATGCAGATGCCTTTGTTCCGGCATATCTTTCTCCGCAAAAGCCAGTACCCGCAGCCCCTTTGCAGAAAATGCAGCAATCTGTTTCTTTACCGCGTTCTTCTCTTCTTCTGTACACTGCTGCATTCCAGATGCCATGTAAATATAACTGCACCTGGAGAGCAGCACATCCGGCGCTCCTTTCGTCAGCAGCCGATAGGTATCGCCTATTTTGTGCAGCGTCGACATCATCTTACGTTCGGAATCAAAAGGAAGTTCCTCCAGCCGCGGATACTGACTGCGAATTATCGCTTCTGACATTCCCCATTTTCTGCAGAAATCCAGCAGTGCTGTTTCCGTCGGATCTCCCAGCGGCTTATCACTATGATATACAGCATCATTGCAGAGTACACTCATTTCTATCAGCTTCTGCATGTTTCTGTCCCGAACTGCAGAATCTGCATCTATTGTCTGCTCTGATACATAGAGGCTCTGCACCGTCATCTGATTTTGTGTCAGGGTACCGGTTTTATCAGAACAGATGACAGAAACGCTGCCCAGACTCTCGACTGATTTCAGTTCTTTGATAATTGCATTCTCCTTTGCCATCTTTTGTGTACCGATGGCAAGACCGATTGTCACAATAGAACCCAGGGCTTCCGGAATGGCCGCCACCGCCAGAGCAACGGCAAACATCAGCGCATCCGTCAGCACCATTCCCCGCCACATACTAAGTCCGAATACCAGTACACAAATCAGAATAACTGCCAGTGACAGATTCTTTGAAAATCTGTGAAGGCTGCGCTGCAGTGGCGTCTGCTGTTCCTGTGCGGTTTCCATCAGATGAGCAATATTCCCGATTTCCGTCTGCATACCCGTAGCTGTTACCAGTACCACAGCACGTCCATATGCAACCAGAGAGCCGCTATATATCATATTAATTCGGTCACCTGGCGGCAGGTCTGCCTTATGCAGCACAATATCTGCTTTGTCTACGTTTTCGGATTCTCCAGTAAGTGCACTTTCGTTTACCTGCAGTGAATAATTTTTCAGAATGCGGCCATCTGCTGCTGCCACATCTCCGGCTTCCAGAAGCAGAATGTCACCGGGCACAACAGCAGCAGCCGGAATATCCTTTTTTTCACCGTTTCGTATAACACGAGCCGTTGGAGCTGACATGGCTTTCAGACTATCCAGCGAATTCTGCGCTTTCGTATGCTGCACGGTCCCCAGCACCGCATTTAATAGCAGTACCAGCAAAATTACAACGCTTCCTTCTATTCCTCCAGTCAGAGCTGAAACCGCTGCTGCCGCCAGCAGAATCCATACCAGCAGATCCTGAAACTGCTCCAGAAACACACGCATAATACTTTTTCGCTTCTTTTCCTGCAAACGATTTTCGCCATATTCTTTTAGCCTGCGCTCCGCATCTTCATCTGTTAAACCGTCTTCTCCGCTTTTATAGTGTTCCAGCAGTTTTTCTTTTTCAATCAGCCATATTTTCTGCATAGTCATAACCTCTCTATCCGGTAATTTTTATACCGTTAGCATCTCTCCAGGCTGTCTATTCTATTCTTTTTCAAGTCATTATCTGCACATGGCTTTTCTGTTTCCTGCGCGATATATTTTGTGCTATAATACTGTCACTGCCGATTTAACAGGAACCACTGGCAGAACGCGCTGATTATACACGAGGTGACAGAATGTCCACATTATTCACATTAGAGTTTTCTGTATCTGATCCTGAACAGAATATGCTGCTGCGGGAATTTCTGCTTCAGAAAAACATTTCAAGAAAAGCACTGACTGCCATCAAAGAAACAGGAACGCTGCTTGTAAACGGCCGACCGGAAACCGTACAGTATATACTGCAGCCCGGAGACATCATAAGCGTTCAGTTTCCGCCTGAATCCGGCAGTGAACATATGAAAGGCGAGTCCATTCCGCTGGAAATTCTTTATGAGGATGACTATCTCCTTGCTGTCAACAAACCGGCCGGTATCAGTACCATTCCTTCGCAGCTGCATCCAGCAGGTACGCTGGCAAACGCTTTACTTTACCATTATGAACAAAACGGGCATACCGCTGCTGCACATTTTGTAACGCGGCTTGATTTAGACACTTCCGGTCTGGTTCTGATTGCCAAACATCGTCATGTGCATCATTTATTCAGCCTGGCGCAGCAGGAACACTCTATCCGAAAAGAATATTTTGCACTGGTTCAGGGTGTGCCGGAACCGCAATCCGGCCGCATCGATCAGCCAATCGGCCGCACCGACAACAGCATTATACAGCGCGAAGTACGTGCCGACGGCCAGATGGCCAGCACCATCTATACGACCGTAAACACGTTTTCTAATAGGCAGCAGACCTATTCGCTGGTTAGACTGCAGCTTTTAACCGGCCGTACCCATCAGATTCGTGTGCATATGGCCTGGCTGGGCAATCCGCTTCTGGGCGATAGTCTCTATGGCGGCGACTGCACCTCGATGCCGCGACAGGCACTGCACTGTACAGAAATGCAGTTTCAGCATCCAATTACCGGTGAACAAATCCATCTGCAATGCGCACTTCCAGACGATATGCAGCAGCTTATTACCTGATGCAAGCGAAAAAATGCACGAATAAAGAAAACTCTTGCATTAGTTATTTCTCTCATATCGATGTTATTCCCGATTGCGTTCCGGGTAAAAAACTATTAGAATAGATTTAAAGCATTAAAAAAATATCCAATGCGGAGGAATTATCCGACACAGAGGATTATAGTTTCGCATATTGTATCTGACTTCGAGGAGCATTCCGGGAAGAAAGAGCGGTGTATCAGGCCCTTTAAAAGGGTTTTGCAGGTATCATTGTATCTATCATCCTATGCTTCGGCATAGGATTTTTTATTTTCGTCACTATCGCACAGATTGTTATTACACAGGAGATATATTATGAAACGAATCGCAATTTATGGAAAAGGCGGTATCGGTAAATCTACGACCGTCTGCAATATCGCAGCCGCTATGGCTGAACAGGGGCTCCGGGTTTTACAGCTTGGCTGCGACCCGAAAGCTGACTCCACCAGCGCTCATTTAAACGGTGAACAGCAGGTAACCATTCTGGACACGGTACGCGCTAAAGGTGATAATTTTGAATTAACCGAAATCATCCGCAAAGGCTCTGATGGTGTGCTCTGCGCTGAATGCGGCGGGCCGATTCCGGGTTCCGGCTGTGCCGGCCGCGGCATTGTAACCGCGTTCGACACACTGAAAGCACATGATGCCTACGAGGTATATCAGCCGGATGTACTGCTGTATGATGTGCTGGGCGATGTAGTCTGCGGCGGTTTTGCCATGCCGCTGCGCAGCGGTTATGCCCGTGATGTGTTTATTGTAACCTCAGGTGAAAAAATGGCTCTTTATGCAGCCGCCAACATTGCCATGGCTATCGATAATTTTAAAGGCCGCAACTATGCCCGTCTTACCGGGCTGATTCAGAACAGCCGCAACGTAAAAGACGAAACACAGCTGGTAGCTGAAATGGCAGAAGAATTACAGGTTCCGGTAGCCGGCCTGATTCCCCGTGACGGACTGATTCAGCTGGCCGAAGAACAGAACACCACTGTGATATCTGCCTTCCCAGAAAGCGCACTGGCAGAAACCTATCGTCAGCTGGCAAAAACAATCTATGAACTGGCCGAGGAGGTGGAGGAATGAGTGATGCTTTTGAAAAAGCCGAACGCAGCTGTTTCAATTTAACCCATTATGCAAGACTGATTCCGGAAAGCCATGCCATGTTTGTTATGCCTCCCGGATGTTCCCGTATTCTGCGGCTCTCCTCTATTGAAGAAGGAATCTCACACCGATTTACCATGTTTAATCTGGAAACATCCGATGTCATCAATGGCAGTGCTGAATCCATTGTACTTGACGGTGCGGATTTAACCATTCAGCGACTGACAGAAGAAGGCCGGCGGCCTAAAATCTTCTGCACATTTGTCAGCTGTGTAGACAGTTTTATCGGTACAGACCGGGATTATATCATGAGCGAGCTGCGTGGACGTTATCCCGATATTATATTCTTTGATTTAGCTGTAGACCCGATTAACCGTGACACTATCGCACCGCTGGTACGTGTGCATAACACCATTACTGCATTATTTGAAAAATCCATGCAGACCCGCACAGTAAACTGGATTGGCAGTTATCTCAGACCGGAAGCGGATCATCCGCTGGTGCAGCAGCTGGCAGCCAAGGGGCTTGTATCCCGTCACATGCTGGACTGCGAAACCCTGGAAGATTTACAGCAGATGGGCAGCAGCACAGCGAATATTGCAGTGACTGCCGTTGCAGTTCCTGCTGTACGCAAACTGAAGGAACGGCTCGGCACACCTTATTATAATCTGGTGAATCCGGCTGATCCGGATTCCCTGACGGAGGAGGAGCTGCTGGCTTTATGAAAGATATTCGAATGATTTTACCAAACCCGGCTTCCGATACAGCCGGAGCAGCATCACTGCTCTTTCAGCTGAATGGTCTTACCATTATCCATGACGCTGCCGGCAGTATGGAAAGCTATATCACTTTTGATGAATCCCGGGAACTGGAAGGCAAACGAACAGTAGCATCCCGTCTTTCCCGGCTGGAAGCTATCACAGGCGATGATGGTATTCTGCTTGGAAAAATTGAAGAAGCCTGTGCAGATGACAATCCGCCGTTTATTGCCATTCTAGGAACTCCGGTTCCGTTTACTATCGGCACTGACCTGGAAGGGATTGCCTCAGAAGCAGAATTTATTACCGGCATTCCCGCCTTCGGTGTAAATTCCGGCGGATTTGAAATTTACGATAAAGGTGCTGGTGAAGCACTGAAAAAAGTGCTTCAAAAAACTGTGCAGCCCCCAAAAGCACATACCGGACAGATTGTCAATCTGCTTGGTGCTACTCCAATGGACTACAGCCCGGCAGAAATTGCTGATATCGAACAGATTCTGTACACCAGAGGTGCCGATATGGTTCGTAATCTGACCATGACGGACGGTATGGAACAAATCTATCAGGCTGCCGAAGCAGACCACAATCTGGTTATCAGTGTTGCAGGCCTCTCAGCTGCACGTTACCTGAAGCAGAAATACGGCATCCCTTATACAATCGGTCTGCCATTAGAACCAATTACCGATATTGAAGCTGCATCACTGCATCGCGTTCTCGTTATTGGCGAAAGTGTCTGGGCAAAACAGCTGGCAGGAATCATTCGGCAGATTTCCGGCGTAACGGCAGTGGCAGGACTGACCGGCAATGATGACGCCGAAATTTTTCCTGACGTGGATTCTATCCGGCTGGATACGGAAAACAGTATCCGTATGGAACTGAAAAAATACTATACCGTCATAATCGGTGACCCAATGTATCGGCTTCTTCTGCCGCAAAACAGTAACTGTATATTTATTGAACGGCCGCACCGGGCCTTATCCGGCCGCCTGTATCCGTTCAGCGAATATAAATTAAATCATTATCTTGACAAACTGAAGGAGTGTTTAACATGAAACGAATGAAAAAATGGATTTCTCTGGTATTGCTGATTACAATGGCTCTTGCACTGTTTACCGGCTGCGGCTCTGAACCTGCCGCTGAAAATAATGCTGTTGCTGAAAGCCGTACGGTTGTCGATGCAACCGGTCGCGAAATTACCGTTCCTGGTGAAATCAACCGTGTTGTAATTATGTCCTCTATGCCTCTGTGCTCTGTATACTGCATGGCTGGCGGCGACCCGGACAAACTGGTAGGGCTTACTCCAGAGTCCAAAAATGCGGCTGTAAACTCCTTCCTGAGTCAGGTTGCTGATTTAACAGATGTGTCCACCGCATTTGCTGAAGGCGAATCAGTAAACATCGAAGAAGTTATGAACCTGAACCCGGACGTTGTTTTCTATAACACCTGGCATACCGGCGATGCTGCAGCTGCAGCACAGCTGGAAGAACTGGGCGTTGCCTGTGTTGGCTTTACAACTGATATTCCAAGCGCCATCGAAAGCGTAAATACATGGGCTACCCTGATTGGTCAGGTAATGGGCACTGAAATGCAGGCCGACAAAATTGTAGAATACGGTCTGGAAGTAGAACAGATGGTTATGGACCGCGTTGCACAGATTCCGGAAGATGAACGCCGCAGTGCACTGATTCTGACAAACTATAACGCATCCGGCATCACAGCTGCCGGCACCACTTTCGGCCGTTACTGGCTGGCAACAATCGGTGCGGAAAACGTAGCAATGAGTCTGGAACAGAAAGTTGCACCTGTCAGCCTGGAACAGATTTACGAATGGGATCCGGATGTTATCTTCCTGAACAGCTTCAGCGCATTTACCGCAGAAGAAGTTATGACCAATAATGCCATCGCAGGTCACGACTGGACCGGCCTTACTTCCGTTCAGAACGGCGAATTCTATAAAATGCCTTTAGGCATGTACTACTGGTTCCCTCCTTGCTCTGACAGTCCTCTGGCTCTGCAGTGGATGGCAAAACATCTGTATCCGGAATTATTCACCGATATTGACATGGATGCCGAAATCAAAGATTATTTCCAGGAATTCTACGGTGTAACTCTGAGCGATGAAGACCTGCATACTCTGTACAATCCACCGGCAGAATCTGCAATGTAATGTGTGAATGTATATGGGACGAAAAAAATTCAGACTGGATGTGACGTCTACCCGAATGCGCCGCATTCTGTTTTATCTGACACTGATTGTTCTGCCGATTCTTGCCGGTGTCATCTGCCTGTGTATTGGCCGATTTACAACCACACCGGCGGAAACACTTTCCGCTCTGGGACGCATTCTGACCCAGGGCGTAGAGCAGGGCGACAATCTTGCTAAAATTATTCGGGATATGCGTCTGCCCCGTATTGCTATGGCTATTCTGGTCGGCGGCGGACTTTCAGTGGCCGGGCTCGCTTTTCAGAGTCTGTTTGCCAACCCGATGGCATCCCCTGACACACTAGGTGTTGCAGCCGGCGCCAGCTTTGGCGCAGTACTGGCATTATTGTTTGGTGCAAATACTTTAGCCACACAGTTTGCAGCACTGCTGATGGGCTTTGTAGCCGTAGGGCTTACCTTATCCATCGGCAAGGGAAAAGGTTCTGAGCGTTCTTTAACGTCCATGATTCTGGGCGGTATGGTTATCTCATCCCTGTTCTCTGCATTAATTTCCCTTGTAAAACTGGTAGCTGATACCGACTCCAAGCTGCCGGCTATTACCTACTGGCTGATGGGCAGCCTGAATAATGCCACCTGGTATACAGTAATCTTTGCACTGCCTTTCGTTCTAGGCGGAATTGTGTTACTGTACTCAATTCGCTGGCGCCTCAACATTCTTCCAATGTCGGAAGATGAAATTCAGTCCACAGGTTCCAATGTTAATATCCTGCGTGCCCTGACCGCTCTAGCCAGTACTATGATTACGGCTGCCTGTGTTTCCACCTGCGGTCAGGTTGGCTGGGTCGGACTTTTAATCCCCCATATCTGCCGCATGGCACTGGGAAGCGACAATATGGTACTGGTGCCAGCATCCGTCAGTATCGGGGCTGTTTTTATGATTCTGGTAGATACAGCTGCCCGCAGTATCAGCCCAAGTGAAATCCCGGTATCGGTACTGACCGCCATTATTGGTGCACCGGTATTTATTGGTCTGCTGCGCAAGACAGGAGGCTGGAGACTATGACCCATGCAACCTTTGAAGTACGAGACGGCTGTTTTAGCTATCCACATGGCCGTCAGGTGCTGAAACATATTTCCTTTACTGTGGGTAAAGGCGAAATGCTGGCTGTTTTAGGCCCTAACGGCGCCGGAAAAACCACTATGCTGCGCTGTATGATGGGTTTCCTTAAATGGACCGGCGGTCAGAGTCTGTTAAACGGCGAAGATATCGCCGCCATGAGCCCGCGCAAACTATTTTCTCGCGTAGCTTATGTACCGCAGGCCAAAAATGCAACGCTGTCATCCAGCGTAAAAGATATGGTTCTTCTGGGGCGCAGCAGCCAGTACGGTATTTTCGGCAAACCAGGCGCGAAAGACCGCCAGATGGTGCATGACACACTGGCCCGTTTAGGCTTATCGGCTATGGCTGACTGCTCCTGTGCTGAATTATCCGGCGGGGAACTGCAGATGGTTCTGATTGCACGTGCCATTGTGGCCGAACCGCAGATTATTATTCTAGACGAGCCGGAAAGCAATCTAGACTTTAAAAATCAGCTCATTGTGCTGAAAACTCTGCGCTCTCTGACCGAACAGGGTATTACCTGCATTTTTAATACGCATTATCCGGTACATGCCCTGCGGCATGCCGACAAAGCACTGCTTTTAGATAAAAACGGAAATGTTCGCTTTGGTGCTGTACATGAAGTTATTACTGAAGAAAACATGCGAAATGCCTTCGGCGTGGAAACCGTAATTGGGCAGATTGAAACTCCGCATAACGAATACGCGGACGTTCTGGCTGTTAACACCCTGCCAGATGAATCCGATATTCCAAATGAACCTTCCCAAGAAAGTGAGATAGAACCTATGACACAGATTACCGGCGATACCCGTCTGGCCACTTTGAGCATCATTGTGGAAGATCGCGAAAACGCAGAAAAAATCAATGCCATGCTGCACGAATACGGTCAGTACATCATCGGCCGTATGGGGATGCCTTATCCCAAAAAAGAAGTCAGCATCATCTGCGTCGTTATCGACGCACCCGAAACTGTTATCAGTACCCTCTCGGGCAAACTGGGACAGCTGCACGGCGTCAGCATGAAAACAACCTATTCAAAAAAATAACCGCTGCGATATTTATCACAGCAAGTATAACTCCGCCACGAATAACCCTATAGAAAAAACGCTGATGATTTTTACAAATCTTCAGCGTTTTTTATTGCATAATATATCCTTACTTTATTTTATCGAAAAACAATAAATTTTTATTGACATTTGATGCTCCCCTTTATATGATGAAGGTATCAAACAATAAAAACTGGGGGATATTTTTCATGAAAAACATTGCTTCGCGCTGGGGGCGGGTTTTGCGCATCTCAACGCTTCCGGCTTCCCTGATTCCCGTTCTGCTTGGAACTGTTTACGCCTATACAGAAACAGGAGTATGGAATCCGGCAGTATTTCTGGCTATGGCAACTGCCAGTGCTCTTATTCAGATTTCTACAAATCTGTTCAACGACTATTACGACTATAAGCGCGGACTGGACAGTGAAAACTCTGTTTCACTAGGCGGAGGAATTATCCATTACGGCATGTCGCCAAAACAGACATTGCAGCTGGCAGTGGGTATGGATATCATTGCTGTACTGCTTGGTGTTTATCTCTGCATACAAACCAGCTGGTTTCTGGCATTGTGGGGGCTGTTATTTCTTATAATCGGTTACTGTTATACAGGCGGTCCTCTTCCAATTGCATATCTGCCGCTGGGAGAAGTGGTATCCGGTCTGAGTATGGGTGCCGGTATCACCTGTATTGCTTATTACATTCAGACAAAAACTTTCAGCTGGGATTCTTTTCTGATTGCAATGCCGATCATTCTGCTGATTGGACTGCTTATGGCCGCAAACAATATCCGCGACCGTGAAGGCGATGCAGAAAGCGGCAGAAAAACTCTCCCGATACTGCTTGGCCATACGAGAGCTGTAACACTCTTTGCTGCTGTTCTTGTTATTATTTATTTATGGCCGCTTGTGCTGATATTCTGTTATCATTGGCATCCGTTTGTACTGCTGCCGTTATGCAGCATTCCAAAAGCAGCTGCAATTATAAAAACACTCTGGCCATCCGGGCTGGAACCGGCTGTATATATGCCGGCAGTAAAAGGAACCGCGAAATTAAATACGATTTACGGTTTGTTATACATCATTGGTATTCTGCTTTCTGTTTTATAAACAGAATATATTTCAAGTCAAATAGAAATATTTCGTTCAAAAAATAAATGAGGTGGTATTTATGGAAGGTAAATTCGAGTATGTTCAGAACGTATTCACTGAAATTGCTGACGATTATGACCAGATGAATAATAAAATGACCTGGGGCATGCTGAAAGGCTGGCAGAAAATCGTTATGCAGAAAACACAGCTGAAAACCGGAGACAGAGGGTTGGATGTCTGCTGCGGCACTGGCGAAATGACATTTCAGCAGCGCGAAATTGTAGGCCCTGCCGGGGAAGTCATCGGGCTGGATTTTACACAGAGTATGCTGGATGTTGCAGAAGAAAAACTGAAAAACTATCGCTATAAAAATGTGCGCTTTGTGCAGGGGGATGCCATGGACCTGCCTTTTGAAGATGAATCGTTTCAGGCGGTTACCAACGGCTTTGCACTGCGTAATGTTGTAGACATTCAGAAAACAATTGATGAAATGGCACGAGTAACCGCGCCTGGCGGCCGTGTGGTGTGTATCGACGTATCTGTACCGAAATTCTTCCTCTTCCGCTGGTTCTTCAATATCTATTACTATAAAATCGTGCCGATTATGGGACATGCAGTTGATAAAAACAAAAAAATCGGAAGCAAATTCCCGGCTTATACCTGGCTGGCAGAATCCTTAAAGACCCTTCCTCCACAGGATGAAATCAAACAAATGTTTATCAATGCCGGACTGAAAGACGCCGATTACAAAGGCGTTGGATTCGGCGCATCTACAATTTACTGGGGCACAAAATAAAAAAGGAGCATATACAACTATGAACAGCAAATGGAAAAAAGTAATGGCATCTGCACTGATGGGTGCGATGCTGCTGACAGGCTGCGGCGGCAGTGATACAACAAACGAAAACGCAAATGCAGAACAGAATGTAGAACCAATAACAGTTGGCCTGATGCGAATCGATGACAGCTTCCCGTTCTATGTGGCAGAAAAAGAAGGCCTGTTTGAAAAACACGGTGTTACTGTCGAACTGCAGAATTTCAGCAGCGCCCGCGACTTATCCACTGCGCTGCAAGGCGGTGAACTGGATGCACTGATGACTGACCCTGTTGTTACCGCATTATCTCTGAAAGGCGGCACCGATGTACGCATCGTTGCTATGGCTTTAGGTGCTGTGCCAGAAGAAGGCCGTTTTCTGGTAATTTCTGCTCCTGAAAGCGGAATTACTTCTCCAGAACAGCTGGAAGGCAGAAATATCGCAATCTCGAACAATACTATGATGGATTATCTGGTAGAACAGTACGAAAACACCTTAGGGCTGGACAAAACCGCTATTACAACTGTAAATATGCCGGATTTAATGCTGCGCACCACCACTCTGCTAGAAGGTACCGAAATTGACGCAGCAATTCTGCCGGACCCTCTGGCTGCTTATGCAGTGGCTGAAGGTGCTAACGTAGTCATTGATGACACAAAACTGGACGAAAACTTCTCTCAGTCGGTTGTAACCGTAACAGCCGATGCTATTCAGAACAATCGTGCAGCCGTTGACGCCATGCTGGATGCTTACAACGAAGCCATCGAACTGATTAATGCAAATCCGGATGAATACCGGACATTCGCACTGGAATGTGCAAATGTGCCGGAAGCACTGGCAGAAACCTACCCAACACCATCTTTCACTGCAGAGAGTATTCCAGATGAAGCTGCTATTGCTCAGGTGAACAGCTGGATGGTAGAACGCGGCCTGCTGGATAAAGCATACACATACACAGAAATGGTAGACACTTCTTTCATCGAAAACTAAAACAACACATCCCAGTAAATATAAAGCAAATGATACACTCACAGACAGAGCAGAACGCCTATACTTTCTGCTCTATCTGCTACATAAAAATTTGAAACCAAACATAAAAATCAGGCAAGGAGATTACATTATGCTTGAATTACGAGATATCGTTCTGCAGTATAAAAAGCCGGACGGCGGAATGCAGATGATACTGGATCATATAAATTTAACAATTGAACAGGGCGAACGTTGGGCCGTTATCGGGCCTTCCGGCTGCGGAAAAAGTTCCATGCTGCATCTGCTTGCCGGATTACAGAATCCGGTTTCCGGTCAAGTGCTGTATAAACAGCAGCCCCACACAAAACCACACGAGGAAATCAGCGTGATTCTTCAGGAATACGGCCTGTTTCCCTGGAAAACGGTAGAACAGAACGTGGCTCTGCCGCTGGTTCTGCAGAAAAAGCCGAAATCAGAAATTCATGACCGCACTCTGATTCTGCTGAAACAGCTGCAGTTAGAAGAACATGCTAAAAAATTCCCGTCACAGCTTTCCGGCGGTCAGCGCCAGCGCGTAGCCATCGCTCGCGCACTGCTTGCACAGCCTAAAGTTCTGCTGATGGACGAGCCTTTTTCCGCACTGGATACACTGACCCGTGAGACTATGCAGAATATCGTGCTGGATTTATGTGAACAGCAGAATCTGACCCTTGTGATGGTAACACATAACATTGAAGAAGCCATCTTTTTAGGACAAAAAATCGCTGTCTTTTCCGACAACAGCGGAAAACTCTTCCGCGTGGCAGACAATGCACACAGTGGGCAGCCATCCTACCGCACAACCGAAGAATTTTATAAGCACTGCAGTCAGCTGCGCAGCTGGATAGGAGGCCATCATGAAGCGTAATTTTTTAAACGGACTGATTGGATTCATCCTTGTACTTGCCGTGTGGCAATTGGGAAGCATGGCACTAAACAAGCCGTTTCTTCCAGCGCCTGGCGCATCCTTCGCAGCCTTTTTCGAATTTCTGTTTTTTGGCGATATGGGCCGCCATTTTTTAATCAGTACCTTCCGCATTTTATCCAGCATTCTGCTGGCCATGCTGCTGGCTGTACCGCTTGGGCTGGCGATGGGACGCATAGAATGGCTAGGACGGCTTTTAAACCCTATTATCTATCTGCTGTATCCGTTGCCGAAAGTTGTATTTCTGCCGATTATCGTTGTGCTGATGGGGCTGGGCAACTGGCCGAAAATTTTTCTGATTGCTCTGGTCGTATTTTTTCAGATTGTGGTGGTTACCCGCGATGCCGCCAGCAGCATTCCCAAAGCAAGCCTGCAGTCTATGCGTTCTCTAAACGCTACACCATGGCAGACATTCTGCCATCTGATTCTGCCAAGCTGTCTGCCGCAAATTTTAACATCTCTCCGTATCACACTGGGCACCGCTATCGCCATTCTGTTTTTTGCCGAAACCTTCGCATCCTTTGACGGCCTGGGTTACTTTATTCTGGATGGTATGGAAACCCGTGAATATCCAGCTATGTATGCCGGTATCATCGGCCTGGCACTGCTTGGGCTGATACTGTACTGGATTGTTGATTTACTGGAAAAAGTGCTCTGCAAGTGGAAATAAACTATACAAAACACAAACCTCCAGGGATTCATTTCCCTGGAGGTTTGTTCTGTCTTATTTGGTTTTATTCCGTTTTCTTTATATGCGTTCAAATTCCATATTAGACTTCAGTCGGCAGAAGGCTGTAGCGATACAGCATTATCGCCAGCTGTTCCCGTGTAATTGGCTGATCCAGAGCAAGGGAACCGTTTCCGGTACCGGCTGTGATACCGGCACTGTACGCCCATTCTGCTGCCTGATACACATCGCCCTCAAGCATAGCCGCATCCGGGAATACCGTAATATCACAAACAGCCACATCGGCTTTTTGATTCTGTGTCTGTTCAAACTTCCAGAGTGCGGTAACCGCCTGCTCTCGTGTAATGGATGGCAGCGTTTCATATTCCGGCCCTGCTGTTTCCGGCGTTGCTCCTTTTATCATAAGGCGCAGAGCCTGGGCCAGATCTTTGCCGGATGCCGGATCGCCAATGCCGAAAGCACCATTGATATCACCAGTCATAAGACCATTTTCCATGCAGTGAGTAACGCCGTCATGATACCATGCAAAAGGCGGCACATCAAACTGTTTTGCAGTATCGGTCGGATAATACAGCATAAAAATGCGGTTTAACGCACCCAGCCAGCTTTTGCCGTTTGCCCGTTTCACATCCAGTGTGTTAATCATAACATCACGGGTACGCAGGGTTTTCCCGCTATCGGGACTTACAACACTGCTTACCGTGCTGAGTACATAATATTTGCCGTTTACTTTGCCCAGATACATCATCTGATGCCCCGGGAATGACAACGCACTGCCGAATGGAAGCTGGTCTAAAACCAGACATTTTTCCTCCAGCGACATATTTGTCACATCGATTTTCTCTACATTCATATTCCACTGCCAGTTGCCGTTACGGGCAATCTGCAGTCCAAAGCAGGAATAAATAGTCCCGATAAGACCGGTACAGTCATCTACATTCAGCATACCGCCCCAGCCGTAGACATCACCTAAATGGTTCATTGCAACCCGGGCAATATTTCGTTTGGTCAGAGGCAGATAGCCGATGCTGGCATCCACAGTCTGCGGTACCAGAGCAGCGTGTTTTTCGTAGATGCCGTCTTTGTTGCGTACCGGCAGATACACGGCATAGTTATGATACGGGGAGCGATTGTTAATCAGCTGATCCGGTTTTAAATCAGTAATACACTCCAGCGCTGTCCCCTGTGTGAGCAGTCTGCGGGCTGTAGCAGGATGTGTATTAGAGGATGCCGTATAAGCACTGCTATCCAGGATAATCAGTTTATTCTCATCCGGAATATCCCATGCCGAAAGCCATTGTGCTTTATCCGCACAGATTGCCACATCTTTTGCTGGAACCCAGCCGGAACAGTTTGCCGTACGGGCCATATAATAATTTTTATCTGCCGATGTGTTATAAATCAGCACCGGTTCATTTACCCGGATGCTGCTGAGCGCCTGATAGCTGAAATCCAGATCCTTCGGGTCATCCAGAATCGGATTGCTCGACGGGAACACCTGCAGCGTTGTGCGGTTTACTGCAATACCGTAACGAACCTTCTGCACTTCCGTGGCAGTCGGGTCTATACAGTTTTCAATCATTTTTTCGTAGTAGGCCCAGTCCGCTTTTTTGCCGTTTGGTTCATAGGTCCAGCCGAAATAATATTCTGCATCGGCCGTTGCCGAAGAACGAATCGCCTTGTTGCGGGCAATGCCGTCATAGGTTTCCGGTGCGGCCTTCAAATCCATAATCATGGTGCCTTCCGCCAGGGCAGAATCCCGATTCAGCGCCTTAATTTCCGCCGGAGTCAGAATAACGGCATCGGCATCATCGTTCAAATTCGCCCAGTAGGATGCCTCTGTCATTTCCGCAGTCACATCAGGCATATAGGTAATGCCGGACGCAAATGCAGGCTGCGCTATGGAGAACAGCAATGCACAGATTAACAGCACACTTACATATTTTTTTCGTCTTTCTCTCATAAAACCATCCCTTCTGTCTAAGAATTCGTATCCTGTTATCCATTATAAGGTATGTCTGCAGCAATCACAAACAAAAATA